>CAYRTF010000016.1:6645-11578 GCA_964427165.1 uncultured Actinomycetota bacterium
CTTATACATATTTGGAATCATCAGCAGCAGTCCCTGGGATGCAGTAAAAGTAGATGTCAGCGCCCCGGCAGCCAGGGAACCGTGTACAGCTCCTGCTGCTCCTGCCTCTGACTGAAGCTCAGTTACCTTTACGATCTGTCCGAACATATTTTTCTTGCCATAAGCCGCCCATTCATCAATATATTCGCCCATTGGCGAGGATGGCGTAATAGGATAAATAGCTGCTGTCTCAGTGAAAGCATAGGCAATATGAGCAGCCGCCATATTCCCATCCATCGATTTCATTTTCCTCATTTTTGGTACCCCTTCATTCCAAGTTTGAAACTTAAATATTCTAAAGCTTGTCTTCCCATCACAAACTTCATAAATCCATGTATTGCCTTTAGGAGCCTGTCCGAGAACTGGACCTTGGCTTGTTGAACAATAAAATAGTAAGATGCAAGGCAAAGAGACCCAGGCAATGTAGCACATTGCCTGGGAGCTTTAACGAAGCAGATTGCTTTTTTATTGTCCAACCCTTCGGGCAGACTCTATTTTTATACATATCTTCGTTTTTCGTCATCACCGGTACTACACATACCGCTTCTTCCTCAGGCCTTGATCTATTTAAAAATATCAGACTGTAAGCCTGAACCCAGTTTTCGGATAGGCTCCCAGGCAAAACCTTAAGGATTATAACATAATAAGAAGGATTTTTTAATAAACCTTACGGATATACTGACGGATATATCAAGGGGTAGTGTATCTATTTTACTACCTGTGTATCGCTACCAATATGTATTGGTTTCATATAGATTTATTAATGAAGCAACGTATTAGTTTCCGAATACTTTTTTAAGTAGGCAATAGGTAAACCAAAAAATAAACTTCATGCATTTGACCGCTATATTTCACGCCTGTCAGATAGCGCTCTCCCGATGGTCGTCTCATCGGCATATTCAAGATCTCCGCCCACGGGTAGGCCGCTTGCAAGCATGGTCGTCTTGACCCCGTGCGGGGTCAATTGTTTCTTTATATACATGGCTGTGCTTTCGCCTTCTACTGTAGGGTTTAGGGCTATGATGACTTCATTTACATCATTTTCCCTTACCCTCTCCATCAGCCCGGGTATCCTCAGTTCATCCGGCCCGATATTTTCAATAGGTGACAGGAGACCGCCAAGCACATGATACAAACCCTGATACTGTCCTGTTTTTTCAAGAAGTATTATGTCACCTACTTCCTCGACAATACAGATCTTAGCCGTGTCTCTTGACTGGTCCCTGCATATATGGCATATCTCATCTTCTGCAAGATTACGGCATAATGCACAGAACTTTACTTTATCTTTCATATCTATAAGGCTTTTTGCAAAATTTTCTATTTGTCCGGGAGGTAATTTCAATAGATAATATACTATCCTTCTGGCAGATTTGGGCCCGATAGCCGGAAGTTTCCTGAATTCATTTATTAAATTTTCTACGCTCTTTATATATAGGGGCATTTCTTACCTTCTCTAAAAGAGTCCCGGTATATTCATTCCTCCGGTAAGGCCGGCCATCTTATTCTTTGCTTCATCCTTTGACTGCTTCAAGGCATCATTTACGGCGACCATCACCATATCCTCTACCATATCCAGGTCATCTGCATCTATCATCTCATTGTTCAGCTTTATTTCCAAAATCTCCTGGTCGCCATTGACTTTTGCCTTTACTGCTCCGCCGCCTGCAGATGCCTCAAACTCCATGTTTTTTAGTTCTTCCTGAACCTCAGCCATCTTTTTCTGCATTATCTTGGCCTGCTTCATCATCTGCTGCATATTAAAACCCAATTTTTACTCCTTTATCTCAAATTTCTTTTCAAAATATTTTAACATATCTTCTTCATCGTCCCTGGCTGGCCCGGCATCTTTATCTTCTTGGTCTGTACCGCCTTTATCATCCTTTGCAGCCTGGCTCCCGCCCGCCTTCTTTTCAGGCTTTGTATCCGCACCGCTTTTCTTTGGTGATCTTTTGTCTGCCGCTTCACCTTTGTCCCCGCTTGCCGTATTTTTTTCCACCTTATCCTCTTTTTCTTTTTCTCTGGCCCTCTTGGCCCTGTCTATTCCGGGAGATCTATCATTTTTTTCATCTTCTGCAGCTGAGCCATTTTGGCTGGAATGGTTTTTCATCTGATTCTTTGTATTTATATTACCGGTCTCAAACTCTACCTGAAACCTCTCCCCGGTTACTTCCCCTATCACTTCCGATATAATATCCGAATTAGCCGCCTTGTTTAGATGGTCCCTGTGCCACTGTTTATTCTCTTCAAGACGGAAAAATATTGTCTTTCCTTCGATCCTGTCCGGTTCCGCTTCGACAAACATGGCATGAACCGAGATCTTTTTCCTCTTGAGAAGCTCAAGTATCCTGTCAAGATTTTCTGTGATCGATTTTAATCCCACACTTTTGGCATTGCCTTTTTTTGACCCTGCTTTAGCCGGTTTCTGTGCTTGGGGTTCCGGGTCTATGATCGTTTTATTTTCAGTCCCGGATCCATTTTCAGGTGCAAAATGGGCTTCGTCTGTATTATTTAAGAAATCCAGGTCCTGGGGCTCATCTCCTGGCTCTCCCGCACTGGCCGCTTCTTTCTTGAATGGCCGTCCCGCAGCTCCGCTTTTTACCTCTCTCTCAAGCGAATGTATCTTTGCTTCCCAGGCCCTTATCTTCTTATTTATCTGCTTATCATCAAGGACAATAAAGTTCACTGCCTGCACAACAGCGGTCCTGAAAAAAGTCCTGGAGCTTTCACCCCATTTGATCTGCTTCAGGAGTTCCGTAAAGTGGTCCAGATAGAATTCGATCTCTTCATTATTAAGGTTTTCCGCCTGCTTCGAATATCTATCCAGATACTGGCTGCTGATATCTGTGACTTCGCCAGGTTTATCATAATTTTTAACAACATATATATTGTATAAGTGATCGAGCAGTTCAGAGACAAAGACTTTCAGGTTCTGATTGCTTTTTATTATACTTTTTGTCGTCTCAAGACTCTTTGAAATATTCCTTTCAGCCAGGATGTCTACAAATCGGAATAATATTTCCAGGTCGACTATGCCGAGGAGCGCCACGACATCTTTTGCCTCTATTTTTCCTTCGCTATAGGCAGCAAGCTGCTCAAGTATTCCGTCGGCATCCCTCAAGCTTCCATCAGCATATCTGGCAATAAGTCCCAGCGCCTGGTCCGATATGGATAATTTCTCGCTTTTAGCTATTTTTTTTAGTCTCTCGCTTATGAGGTCAAGAGATATTGGATAAAAGTCAAATCTCTGGCATCTTGACATTATGGTGGAAAGCACCTTGTTGGGTTCAGTGGTTGCCATGATAAAGATCACATGTCCAGGGGGTTCCTCCAGCACCTTCAAAAGAGCATTAAATGCTTCCGTGGTCAGCATATGGACCTCGTCTATTATATAGACTTTTTTGCGGAGATTATTGGGAAGGTATTTTACTTTTTCCCTGAGTTCCCTTATCTCGTTTATTCCCCGGTTTGATGCCGCATCGATCTCTACGACATCGACATTTGAGCCATTTGATATGCTCAGGCAATTATCACATTTATTGCATGGTGTTGGAGTAGTGCCATCCACACAGTTTATGGCCTTGGCAAGTATCCTGGCCGTTGAAGTCTTTCCCGTGCCCCGTGGACCGCAGAACATATACGAATGCGAAAGCCTATCGCCTGCCAGGACATTTTTTAATGTCTGTATATTGTATTTTTGGCCCACCACATCATCAAGGTTTTGCGGCCTCCATTTACGGTAAAATGAAATATATCCCATAATCAGGCTTCCAGGAATCTATAATTATTATCAATACAGCGCTATCCGGAAATAGCTTATCTTCATGCCGCGCCCCAGGATCGACATAAGGCAACAAGTGCAGCCTCTACAGTTAGCTCCAGCCAGGTTTCCTTGTGGCACCCGGAGAATGTTGCTTACCGCTGCTTCCTCTCGGACCTGACGGGGTTTGCAACCCTCCGCCGCACAAGACCCGACTTTCATCACCACTTATAAAGACGCTAAACCTCACTGTCTTAGGCCTCAAGCCTGTTGATCGGTCTCACTGGAGCGGATTGTGAGTTACAGGGCACCGCTAGCTCCCCACCTAGCGCGGCAATCTGATTATATAAGAATAATTAAAAAAGTTAAACAAATGCAGGAGTAAAAATTTAAAAACCAGGAGCCCAATACTTCTGGATGCAATTACCGGACATGCGCAATTTTGTTTCTGGAATATATATTGAATTAATAATTTAAAGGAGTAGAATTTCTGAAATGATCCAAAAAATGCAAAAAAGTAAAATATTTCTTGCCTTTGGCACGCATATGACCACAGATATCTATGCAAGCTTTATTGTTGGAATGATCCCAATACTAACGGTAAAATTCGGCCTGTCTCTCTTTCTTGTCAGCGTGCTTACATCAGTTAATTTTATTGCAGCGAACCTGAGCCAGCCTATCGTCGGTTTTCTTGCAGATAAATATAAAATAAAATATTTCTTAATTCTTGGTCCTCTTTTCGCATCTGTTTTTATAAGTCTTCTGGGGATAGCCCCGGCTTATTGGATTATTTTAATACTGCTATTTCTCGGGAATATCGGAGTAGCAATAATCCATCCCCCGACTGCCGCCATGGCAAATCTATTCGGCGGTAGAAGAAAAGGTTTTTCTAATTCACTTATATCATTTGGAGGAGCCCTTGGTTTCTCATCTGGTTCGATCTTTATAATCTTTATAATCGAAAGATTCGGACTGGCATTTACACCTCTTGCAGCGATCCCCGGACTTATTGTAGCTGCCTTCACTATGAGATTTGCACCGGATATTGCCCTTCCAGGTTCCGCTGACCATGTGATCAGTTTTTTAAACAGGTTTAAAAAAGTTAAAAGATCAAAGATAGCACTCTTGATCATT
>CAYRTF010000016.1:11588-14518 GCA_964427165.1 uncultured Actinomycetota bacterium
TCATTGTTCTCTTTCTTTCTTATAGCAGGGAGCTTTTGAATATGACTCTTCTGACTTTCATGCCCCTCTACTATACGAGGCAGGGAGTGGGGCTCATAAATTTCGGATATATTTTCATGGCATTCATCATCATTGGAGGAATAGGCGGAATTATTGCCGGAAATTATTCTGACAGGATCCAAAAAAGATATATAGTGATCCAGGTGTTATTATCAATGTCCCTTCCGTGTGTTTATGCTATCTTTCTGGTCCCGGTAAATATAAGTCTCATATTTCTAATACTTGCCGGTCTTTTCTCTATATCTACCCTTCCTTTGTGTACGAGGTTGATGCAGGATCTATTTCCCAGAAACATTGGCCTGGCTTCCTCGCTTTCAATAGGTGTTGCTGCAGGAAGTGCGGCCGCATCACTTATGGTGATCGGAAAGATAGCAGATACTATTGGAATGATAGCAACTACAAGATATGTGATCTTATTCCCCCTGGCAGGGGTCCTCCTGCTTTTTCTTTTTCCAGTAATGCAAAGAAGAAGCGAAATATAAGAAAATAAAGGATACAGGTAATATAATTTAAAATAAGTTTTATCGTAAAGTATAGAATAAAGATTTAAGCAGTGTTTCAGGTAAGAAATGAAGAGTAATAGTTTAAATAATAAGGACCAGAACAGTACCCAGGTAGAACAAAACGATAAGTTCAACAAGTTCCAGATGGGTCTTTCCGCGGGCAGTCATTTTATTACTGATATTTACCAGAGTGCTTATGTCGGGCTTATTCCTTTCCTTACCTTAAAATTTGGCCTGTCTCTTTTCCAGATCAGCCTTCTCGGGGCTACAAGTATCCTGGCAAACAGTCTTTTTTCGCCAGTTTTTGGGATGCTTTCCGATAAACATGGACTAAAATATTATCTGATAGCAGGACCTCTCGTGACTTCAATATTTCTAAGTATCATTGGGATCATCCCCAATTACTATCTGATACTTATACTGCTCTTTTTAGGTAATCTTGGCGTAGCTGCCTTTCACCCCGCAAGTGCGGCCATTGCCGGGCACTATGGTGGAAAAAGAAAAGGTATTGGAAGTTCGCTTATCAATTTTGGGGGCAACTTTGGTAATGCTGTTGGATCTCTCCTTATTATTCTTATCTTTGAAAAGGCCGGAATAGAATTCACCCCGCTCATTATGATACCGGGTATAATAATGGCCCTGGTACTTGTAAAATACGCACCGCGCAATATAGCCACTAAAGTCTCCGGGATAAGTCTTGCACAATTCAGAAACTTGAGGAAAGTAAATGGAGCAAAATTATATCTCCTGTTCAATATCCTTTTTATTATTTATTCGCTTTATATAATCTGGATAACCCTTATCAATTATATGCCGCTTTATTTTACCGGGCGGAATATAAGCCTTATAAATATAGGGAATATACTTCTTGTATTTGGAACACTCGGCGGTGCTTCAGGTTTTCTTTCAGGTTTTCTTTATGACCGTTTTAAAAAGGGTTACATTATAATACAGCTCAGTCTTGTATTATCGATACCACTGTTTTTCTTCTCATTTAGAACTGAAGGTTTTCTTTCCATAGTATTATTTATTGTAGCAGGTTTTTTCCTTATATCAGTACAGCCTGTATGCATAAGAATGGCTCAGGACCTTCTTCCCGGGAGCATGGGCTTTGCATCTTCAATGATACTGGGTTTTGCTCCAGGACTTGCAGGCATTACAATGATATTTCTTGGAAAAGCTGCTGATATAATAGGGATACCGGCACTTATAAATTTTGAGCTTCTGGGACCTTTTATAGCAATCCTTCTTCTTTTTATCTATCCTATTATGGGAAAAAAGATCCAGCCTATCAAAAATTAATTAGTTCCCGGACAGGCTCCATAGTAATTTTTCCTATTGATCATTACTGTGCATCCTTAAGTGATAGCTGTATCCTTTTACGCCCGAGGTCAACATCGGTGACCTTTACTTTTACCTCCTGATGCAGAAGTACTATGTCGTTGGGGCTCTGTACAAAATCATGGGACAACTGGGAAATATGAACAAGTCCGTCCTGCTTAACACCCACATCTATAAAGGCTCCGAAATTAGTGATATTTGTGACTATGCCGGGAAGTATCATGCCTATCTGGAGGTCCTCCATATTCTTGATACCTTTTTTAAACTCAAATGCTGATATTTTATCCCTTGGATCCCTGCCGGGTTTGGAAAGTTCCTGCAAGATGTCTTTAAGTGTCGGCAGACCTACTTTGTCGTCCACATAATCCGCCAGTTTTATCTTCTCCTGTGTTTCACCCACTGAAATAAGATCGGCAATGCTTGTGTCCATATCTGCCGCCATTTTTTCAACTATATAATAACTTTCAGGATGAACAGCACTATTGTCCAGCGGGTTTTTACCGTCCTGTATCCGCAAGAATCCTGCGCATTGCTCAAAAGCTTTTCCACCCATCCTGGGTACTTTAAGAAGTTCGTCCCTGAAACTAAAAGGACCATTTTCTGTCCTGTAGTTTATAATATTTAATGCAAGTCCCGGCCCGAGTCCCGATACATAAGTCAGTAAATGCCTGCTTGCCGTATTTAGGTTTATACCCACAAGGTTTACACAGCTCTCTACTACCTGGTCAAGGCTCCTTTTTAATTCTGCCTGGTCGACATCATGTTGATATTGCCCGACACCTATATTCTTCGGATCTATTTTTACAAGCTCTGCAAGAGGATCCATAAGCCTCCTGCCGATTGAGACCGAACCCCTCACTGTAACATCCTTATCCGGGAACTCTTCACGTGCTACCTTTGATGCTGAGTATATTGATGCACCGTTTTCACTTACTACAAATACGCCCATGTCCCTGCCGAAATCTATACTATCTACAAAATCTTTTGTCTCTCTGCTTGCAGTACCATTTCCTATAGCTATTGCAT
>CAYRTF010000016.1:14528-15261 GCA_964427165.1 uncultured Actinomycetota bacterium
CATCTACCCTGTATTCTTCTGCAAGATCCGTAAGCTTTAACTCTGAATCTACTATTTTTAACTGTGGGGGATGAGGATATATCGTATCATTTAGAAGGAGGTCCCCCTGCTCATTCAGGACAATTATCTTACATCCTGTCCTGTATCCCGGATCTATGGCAAGGACCCTTTTCTGACCCAATATAGGAGCCATAAGTAGCTGTCTCAAATTTGTAGCAAATACCTTTATTGCTTCTCCGTCTGCCACTCTTTTTGATTCTTTAGCAAATTCATTCTCTATTGAGGGTATAAGTAATCTCTTACATCCGTCCTTTATGGCAATCTTTATATGTTCTGAAGACTTATTCTCATTTGTGACTATAAATATCTTTTCAAGTACCGTCAGTGCGGTTTCTTCATCTATACTTATAGATACTTTGAGGTATTCTTCCTTTTCCCCTCTTCTCATGGCCAGAAGACGGTGAGAAGGACATCTTGCCAGGTCCTCCTCAAAATCAAAGTAATCCCTGTATTTGGCACCGGATTCTTCCAGGCCCTCGTAGAGTTTTGACCTTACTGTAGCTTCCTTCTTAAAAATGTTCCTTACCGTATCCCTGGCTTTTTTATCTTCATTTATCCATTCAGCAATTATATCCCGTGCACCCTGCAGTGCCCCGGCAATTGTTATAACTTTATCAGTTATGAATTTCATTGCTTACTCCTCGGGGTCAATATCTCCCTGGTCGAAGTTTCT
>CAYRTF010000017.1:0-939 GCA_964427165.1 uncultured Actinomycetota bacterium
TTTTACCGGCAATGAAGCAATTGCACGGGGCGCATATGAATCTGGAGTAAAAGTGGCGACCGCATATCCCGGAACACCTTCTACTGAGATCCTGGAAAATATATCAAAATATCCTGAAATTTACAGCCAATGGTCCGTAAATGAAAAAGTGGCATTAGAGGTCGCATCCGGCTCAAGCATAGCCGGTTCAAGGACACTTGTAGCCATGAAGCATGTGGGTCTAAATGTTGCAGCGGATCCATTTATGACCATGTCCTATACCGGGGTGACCGGGGGGCTCGTAATTATTTCAGCAGATGATCCCCAGCTGCATAGCTCGCAGAATGAACAGGATAACCGCTATTATGCAAAGTTTGCAAAGGTTCCCATGCTTGAACCCTCAGATAGCCAGGAAGCAAAAGATTTTGTCAGAGTAGCACTGGACATAAGCGAGAAATACGATACTCCTGTCATGCTCCGCTGCACTACAAGGATATCACATTCCAGATCGCTGGTTGAGACCGGACCGCGCAAAGAAGTGCCCGCAATAGGATATGAGAAGAACTGCCAGAAATATGTAATGATCCCGGCTTTTGGAAGGATAAGGCATGATCTCGTATTAAAGAGATGGACCAAACTGCAGGATCTTTCAAATAGCAGTCCGCTCAATAAAATATTTGAGCCGGACGAAGGTAAAAGCAATAGTGATATCGGTATTATTGCATCAGGCGTAGTGTTCCAATATGCAAAAGAGAGATTAAAGGATCTCCCCATACTTAAGCTGGGTATCACAAGCCCTGTACCGCATAAGATAATAAGGGATTTTGCTAAAGATAAGAAAGTCATCGTCGTTGTAGAAGAACTTGAACCATATCTTGAAGAGGAGATCCTGCAGATGGACCTTGGTGTTATTATTTTCGGAAAAAAATTCTTCCCCCGGACCGGGGAGCTGGGTCCGGC
>CAYRTF010000017.1:949-15149 GCA_964427165.1 uncultured Actinomycetota bacterium
GCTGGCTGCACAAGATCTTCCTGAAGGAATAAAGGGCATGGAAGATAATGGAATAATATCTGAAGGAAAAAACCGGGAGAATGCTGAAAAACTTCAAAGTATTCCTGATGAACTTAAAAATAGCATACCTCTGAGGCCTCCTGTCTTATGTGCCGGATGCGGACACCGTCCGGTCTTTAATGTCCTTAAGAAATTAAGATTAAAGGTTATGGGGGATATTGGCTGCTATACTCTATCTGTGCTTCCTCCTCTTGATTCGCTTGACAGCTGTTTATGTATGGGAGCTGGAGTCGGACAGGCAATAGGGATGGAGAAGGCTGACCCGTCGCTCACGGGGAAGGTAGTATCGGTTATTGGTGATTCCACTTTCTTCCATTCAGGCATTACTCCGCTTGTAGATAGCATATACAATAATGCCAGGGGCGTAATGATCATACTGGATAATAGAATAACCGCTATGACCGGCCATCAGGTACATCCGGGTGTTGGGAAGACCCTTATGGGATCGGATACAAAAATAGTCAATCCAGAGGATATTGCCAGGGCGGCCGGAGCCAGGAGCGTGACAGTAGTGGACCCATATGATATGAGGGAATTTGAAAAGGTGGTCAGGAGGGAACTTGCCGCCGATGATTTCTCTGTGATAGTGGCAAGGCAGAGATGTGTTCTTCTTGACAGAAAAAAGCCCAGGAAAGTAGATATATTTATTGATCAGGAAAAATGTGAAAAATGCGGATTGTGTCTTAAGTTCGGATGTCCTGCAATAGAATTTAAAGATGGGGATTATGCGATCAATGAAGTTCTTTGCAGCGGTTGCGGCGTCTGTGTGGATATATGCAAAAAGGACGCAATAATATCAGAAGAAATAAAGAAATAGTTGGCCAGAAGTATAATAAAACATTTATTAATATATAAAAACAATTTTTTATGAAAAACGACAATAATATAAATAGTAGTATTAAGGAATCCGGGTCCTCCATACAGGGAGAACGGACAGCGGCGGGCAATGCTCGAAATCGTGAAGCGCACCTTGAAAATGGCAGAAGACAACTTGGCGGGGGAGAGACAGTTTCGGTCCTGTTCACGGGTGTCGGGGGGCAGGGAATAATACTTACCACTACCGTACTCGCAAAAGCTGTATTGCTTGCAGGCTATGATGTAAAAGTCTCGGAGGTCCACGGGATGGCACAAAGAGGCGGAAGCGTAGTTGGAAGTGTAAGATTCGGCAAAAAAGTATACTCTCCCATCATAGATAAAGCTGACTTCATAATCGCATTGGAAAAGCTTGAGGCTGCAAGATATCTGGAGATGCTAAAACCCGGAGGTTTTCTGCTGGTAAATGATTTTGAGATCTATCCGGTCTCGATCTATCTTAATAAAAGAAAATATCCGTCGGATATCCTGACTGGTATATCAAAAGTGACTTCTAATTATAGACTGGTCGAAGCTACGGACATAGCATCAAGATTGAGAGAAATAAGAGCCTCGAACATGGTCCTTATCGGCAGCCTGTCAAGGTATCTGCCGGTAGAAAAAAAATATTGGCTCGAATCGATCAGGGAGAGTGTTCCCGGGCGTGCATTAAAAGTTAATATAGATGCCTTCAATAAGGGCAGGGAAATATTTAATTAAACAACAGGAGGGGAAATGCCTGTAAAGCAAATAACCGTTTTTCTCGAAAACCAGACCGGTAGATTGGCTGGTGTAACCAGGATCCTGAAAGAAGAAAATATCAATCTCCAGGGATTTTCCACTACCGAGGCAAGGGATTATGGAATCCTGCGCCTTGTAGTGTCTGATGTGGACAAAGCTGCTGCTGGATTAAGAAATGCCGGTTACACAACACATCTGGCCGATGTCATATGCGTGGAAGTGGAAGACAGGCCCGGAGAACTTTTTAAGATTCTGGACACGCTGGCTGGCGAGGGAATAAATATAGATTATGTCTATGTGATCGCAGGAACAAAGATAGTTTTAAGTGTAGCTGATGTAGAAGCTACAGAGCAAGTACTGTCAAAAAATGGTATAAAGCTTTGCGGCTGATAATAAAAAAGTAGTATCTAAAACCATATAAGGGCTTCTGGCGCTAAGCTCAAATGGTTTTATTTCTAATATAAAACTAAATGATGAAGGGAGGTTCTATGTTAGGTTTTGCCGGAGTGTCAATTTTTTTGGCATATATACTATGCATCGCATCGGCGGTTTTTTGCATAGTATACGGTGCGGTCATGTGGAACAAAGACAAGTAACCCAGAAGTAAAATTACTAAGATCAAGGAAAGGAGAACTAAGTGAACATTCCATTATTTACAGTGATAGTCATCATCTATCTGCTGGTAATAGGATATCTTGGCTATCTGGGTTACAGGGGTACCAAGACCTCTGGGGACTTTATGGTAGCAGGGAGGCAGATCCATCCATATGTGATGGCTCTTTCTTATGGTGCGACTTTTATCTCCACCTCGGCCATAGTCGGATTTGGTGGAGCAGCAGGTGTTTTTGGCATGGGGCTATTATGGCTTACCTTCTTAAATATTGCAGTAGGTATTGTCATAGCTTTCATATTTTTTGGCAAGAGGACCAGGGAAATGGGTCAAAAGCTGAATGCCCATACATTCCCTGAATTTTTGGGAAGAAGGTATAATTCCAGGGCCATCCAGGTCATAGGAGGAGTAGTGATATTTGTATTCATGCCTCTTTATACAGGAGTTGTACTTATAGGAGCAGCAAGGTTTATTGAAAGTACGCTAAATATTAATTTTGTACTTTCCCTTGCAGTCTTTTCTATAATAATCGCAGCTTATGTAATAGCCGGTGGATTAAAAGGCGTGATGTACACAGATGCACTCCAGGGAACTATTATGTTTATCGGTATGATAGCGCTTGTAGTGATAACATATAAGATACTTGGCGGAATCGCACCCGCGCATCAGGCACTTACAGATCTTGCTTCGAAGCTGCCGGAAAGCCTTACGGCGGGTGGTCATCAGGGATGGACGACCATGCCGGCTCTAAACTCTCCATTATGGTGGACCCTTGTTTCTACCATAATACTCGGTGTCGGTATAGGCGTACTTGCCCAGCCACAGCTAGTAGTGAGGTTTATGACTGTTAAAAGCAATAAAGATCTCAATAGAGCTATCCTTATTGGTGGTATATTCATACTTTTTATGACAGGTGTTGCTTTTATCGTAGGTTCGCTTTCAAATGTATTTTTCTTTAATACAACAGGCAATATAGCAGTCGCTGAGGCAGGGGGTAATAGCGACCTTATAATACCCACCTTCATAAATATGGCAATGCCTCAATGGTTTGTATACATCTTTATGCTGACCCTTCTGGCGGCAGCCATGTCGACGATCAGTTCACAGTTCCATGCCCTGGGCACAGCTTTCTCCAGGGATATTATCGGTGTCGGGACAAAAGAGACCAAAGAACAGGGAAAAGGTAATTCAAGAAAGACACTGCTTATTACCAAGCTCGGAGTTATCATAGGTATCATAGTAAGTGTGATCCTCGGGTATTATCTACCAGCCTCTATTATTGCCAGGGGTACGGCTTTATTCTTCGGGGTATGCGCCGCAGTATTTCTCCCGATGTATATACTGGGACTATACTGGAAAAAGACTTCCAAAGCAGCAGCACTTTCAGGTATGATAGTCGGCCTGATCTCAAGCGTGTTCTGGATGTTCTTTATACACAAATCAAATGCAGTGATGTTAAAGCTTGTAGTAGCGCTGACAGGTAAGGAGAGTTTGCTTCCATATCCATGGAGTTCGGTCGATCCGATCCTTATAGCATTCCCTCTTGCCTTTATTGTCACGCTTGTTGTTGCGGCATTTTCAAAACCTGTGGATAATGAGGTTACAAGGAAATTATTTCCTTAATATTTTAAACCAGAAATCAAGGAGATCATCTTATGGATAGTATTTACTGGGAACCTGAGGTAGAGACCCTCCCCAGGGAAAAACTTGAAGGACTGCAGCTTGAAAGGCTGAATAAGACACTGGAAAATGTGTATGCAAATGTGAGCTTTTATAGAAAAAGGCTTGATGATGCTGGCGCAGGTCCTGGATCTTTTTGCAGCCTGGATGATCTGGAAAAGGTTCCATTTACTTTAAAAGATGATCTCCGTGATACTTATCCCTTCGGGATGTTCGCCCGGCCCATGAAACAAGTAGTGAGGATACATTCCTCTTCCGGGACAACTGGAAACCCGACTGTTGTCGGATATACAAAAAATGATATTTCAATGTGGGCAAATCTTATCGCAAGGGACCTTTATGGTGCAGGGGTAAGAGATGAAGATATGATACAGAACAGTTACGGCTATGGACTGTTCACTGGCGGTCTTGGCCTCCATTACGGAGCTGAACTCCTGGGAGCCACAGTGATGCCGGTATCAGGAGGGAATACTGAAAGACAGATAAAGATCATGGCTGATTATCAGTCAACTGTGATCTGCTGTACCCCTTCATATGCATTATATATTGCGGAAGTCGGAAAAGAGCTTGGAATAGATTTTAAAAAGCTCCCTCTAAAAATAGGCATAATGGGTGCAGAGCCCTGGACAGAAGAAATACGGCGAGAGATCGAGGCCAGACTTCATATCGAAGCGATTGATATCTATGGTCTTTCCGAAATAATCGGCCCCGGCGTATCCTGTGAGTGTGAAAAGAAAAAAGGACTACATGTAGCCGAGGACCATTTCATTATTGAGATAATAGACCCCGAGACCGGTAAAAGAAAAAACCCCGGTGAGATCGGGGAGATGGTGTTTACTTCCCTCACCAAGGAAGCACTTCCAATAATCAGGTACAGGACCAGGGATCTTTCCAAAATAGATATTTCCACGTGTGAATGCGGAAGAACACATGCCCGTATGGCGAAACCGATGGGAAGAGCGGATGATATGCTTATAATAAGGGGCGTCAATGTATTTCCTTCACAGATAGAGGAAGTACTTCTGCAGGTCCATGAAGTAGAGCCGCATTACCTTATAGTGGTAGACAACAAGAACTACCTTGACACAATTGAGGTGTGGGTAGAAGTCTCTGAAGATAATTTTTCTGAAAAAATGAATGAACTGGAGAATTTCGAGTCTGCTATTGAACATAAACTTTATTCCACCACTGGAATTAAAATAGATGTAAAATTAAAAGAACCGAAGACCATACAGAGAAGTGTCGGCAAAGCTAAAAGAGTATGGGATAAGAGAAAAGGAGAGACTCTCTAAAGATTAACTATCCCCTTAAAAGAGGAGTACTTAGAATGGGTGATAAAAAGTTTTGGGATGAAAAGATCGCCACAATGGAAAAGGATGGCCTGAAGGCGGTCCAGCTTGAGCGATTAAAAGCTACCCTTAAACACTGTTATGATAATAATGATTTCTACAGAAAACGGATAGATGACGCAGGACTTGATCCTGATAAGATAGAAGACTTAAGTGATCTTGAAAAGCTTCCCTTCACATCAAAAGAAGAGCTCCGCGAGCATTATCCCTTTGGACTCTTTTGCATACCGCTGGAATACGTAGTAAGGGTGCATTCCTCCTCCGGTACAACCGGGAACCCGACTGTTGTCGGGTATACCCGGGAGGATATTGGCATGTGGGCCGATGTACTGGCAAGGATAATGTATGATGCGGGTACGCGCAGAAATGATGTCGTGCAGGTCAGCCATGGATTCGGACTATTTACTGGAGGATTTGGCTTTCAGGCCGCAGCAGAGACAATAGGTTCCATGATGGTCCCGGCTTCGGGAGGGAATACCGAAAGACAGCTGAAATTGATGACAGATTTTAAGACCACTGTCCTTTGCTGTACGCCTTCCTATGCATTGTATATGGCTGAAGTAGCGGAAAAAATAGGAGTCGATATATCAAAGTTTCACTTAAAGCTCGGATTTTTCGGTGCAGAGCCCTGGACCGAAGCCATGAGAAAGGAAATAGAGGAAAGACTTCATATAACGGCCCTTGATAGCTATGGGTTGTCTGAAGTAATAGGTCCCGGCGTATCATGCGAATGCCTGGAGCAAAAAGGTCTTCATATAAATGAGGATCATTTCCTGACGGAAATAATCGACCCAGCCTCAGGAGAGACCCTTCCGGCCGGGCAGAATGGGGAGATCGTCTTTACTTCACTTACCAAAAAGGCATTTCCGGTCCTCCGGTACCGCACAAAAGACATATCCTACCTTATGGATGAAGATTGTGCCTGCGGCAATAAACTTGTAAGGATGGCCAAGCCCATGGGCAGGACCGATGATATGTTGATAATAAGAGGTGTAAATATCTTCCCGTCCCAGATCGAGGAAGTGCTTATGAGCATAGATGATCTGGAACCACATTATCTTATCGTGCTTGACACAAAAAATTATATGGATACCATAGAGGTCTGGGTGGAAGTATCAGAGAATAAGTTTCATGATAAGATAATGGATCTTGAAGATTTTGAGAGATCCATCGAGGGCAGGCTTTATTCTGCCATAGGGATCAGGATAAAAGCCAGCCTAAAAGAGCCAGACACGATCGCGCGAAGCGAAGGCAAGGCTCAAAGAGTTTTGGATAAAAGGAAAAAGAATTAATTTACTTAAACACAAAACCGCAATCAGAAAGCAGGTTGAAAAGACTATTGGGAGGGAAATAAAATATATTTCCTCCTTTTTCCCATATAATATAGAAAAATTCCATAACCGGTCACTCCTGTATTTTCAAAGTATATTTCTGATGGAAGATTATCAGGAAGATTGTTTAAGTGAACGCCTGGACTCTGGACAAAAACGGTCGGCAAAAAAAGTGATAAACCTGATAGTCGGATTGGAGCTGCTTTCCATAGGTACTGTTTTTCATGATTTTAAGTCCAGCGGATTTTTTCTGAGCCTGGATGACCGTTCCGGGAAGATAGAAAAAGAATATACCCTTGACCTGCTTTTCGGGGATATTTTTTATTCAAGGGCGGTGATATATCTACTGCGGTTTGAGGACCATGATTTGTTTGACCGGATACTTACCTCGCTTAAGGAACTGCATGAAAGCAGGTTAATGCTTCACAGTGGGATAGGCGAGCTGCTGCAGGCGGGAGGCAGCCCTTCAAGCTTTGGCCATTATATAGATATGGGGGCAATTACAGGAGCAAATAGACTTCTTAATATCTCGCTTGATATCAGTTTTGAGATATTCGCTGAAAAATCAGGAATGGAAGAAAAAAACAAGTTTTCCAATCTTGTAAGGCAGATCATGATCTTAAAGACATATGATGAGCTTATAAAATATATAATGTCTGTCAAAACGGGCCCTTCAACTGAAAAAATATCTTCATATCTTACTTCCAAAAAAAATTTTACTGACAGGAAGTTAAGTGATATTATATCGGAATTGGATTCTGGCAAGTTTAAATCCAGCATAAAAGCACTGCTTGATAGTCTGGATAATTAATTTTCCTTAATAATTGATTTTAGGAGTGTGTCCGGATAAATGAAAACAGACCTTATGCTTATTCATGCCCCCAGCGTATATGATTTCAGGGAAAAGAGTATAATGTTCGGGCCCATGAGCGACCTGGTACCGTCAACACCGATATTTGAGATGTATCCGATCGGATTCCTGACGATGGCAAATTATCTGGCCCGCAGGGGAATCGGGGTCAGAATAATAAATCTGGCTTACCGGATGCTTGATGATAAAGATTTCGATGTTGAGAGATTTGTAAAAAAGCTCCGGGCCAGGGCATTCGGAATAGATCTTCACTGGCTGCCCCACTGCCAGGGTTCTACTGAAATAGCAAAAATAATAAAGAAATACCATCATGGCACACCTATTATATTTGGAGGTTTTTCTTCATCTTATTTCTACCGTGAGCTGATCGGTTTTGATCAGGTGGATTATATATTAAGAGGTGATTCCACCGAGAAACCCCTCTACCAGCTTATGGAAATAATAAGATCAGGTGAGTTATCAGGGCTTGGAGATGTGCCCAATCTTGTATGGAAAGATAATGAAAGAGTTATAACAAATCCACTGACAAATATATCGGCAGATCTTTCAGAGATAGATTTTGATTACAGGCTGATGTTTAAGCAAGTGCTGAATTACAGGGATATTAAGAGTATCGTACCTTTTAGTGATTGGTTCAGGTATCCCATAACCACGATCCCTGTTGTCAGGGGATGCAGCAATGAGTGCTCTGGATGCGGAGGTTCAAAATCTGCTTTTAAGAACTTTGCCTGCCGCACAAAACCGGCTTTCAGGGAACCCGGTAAACTGGTAAAAGAAATAAAGGTCATACAAAAGCATATAAAATCCCCTGTATTTTTGCTTGGGGACCTTAACGATAATGGCCCGGAATACATAAAAGAATTTTTTAAGCATGCCAGTACTCTTAATAGGGATATCCAGATGTTCTTTGAGTTCTTCCGTCCTCCCGATAGTAGTTTTTTTGATATGGCTAAAGCTACATTCTCCAATGTATGTTATGAGATGTCACCTGATTCCCATGATGAAGGTATAAGGCATAAGATGGGTAAGAGATTTTCAAATAAGGAACTTGCAGACTCCATTAAGTATGCACTTGGCAAGGGTGGTATGAGGTTTGACCTTTACTTTATGACAGGTCTTCCGGGACAGACAAAAGAATCGATAATGGAGACAGTAGATTTTTGTAGAGACATATACAGGGATATTGGATGGGACAAGAGGTTTATGCCCTTTATCTCACCCATGGCCCCATTTCTTGACCCGGGAAGCAGGGCATTTGAGGATCCGGAGAAGTTCGGATATAAGCTTACCAGAAAAAGTCTCAAGGACCATATAGAAGCAATGACTATGCCCTCATGGAAACATATCTTGAATTATGAAAGTAGATCTATATCAAAAGATGAACTTGTCGACGCTACTTATAAGGCAGCACTTGGCCTGAATAGATTGAAGGCAAAAGCAGGAGGGATAAGCACCGGTATTGCTGAGATGAATGAGGAAAGGATCGTGAAGGCCAGTGAAGTAATGGCGGAGATAGATAGCATAATGAATACTGGTGACAAAGATACCAGGGAGAAAAAACTCCAGCAGCTAAAAGAAGAGATCCACACTTACAGCATGTCTACAGTGTGTGAAAAGAAAGAACTGGAATTCCCCCTCTTCAATAGGAGATTTAACTGGTTTGAGATCATCAGGACCACATTTGGCAGGATCAATTAAACTATATTACAGAGTCATATGATACTGGAGAAAAGAAAATTATTCTCATTTTTAGAAAAAGATCTTGAAATACTTGAAGATTATTTTAAGGTCTTTGCCTCTGGCCTGGACGGAGTGCTGAAAAAGACTGTCCAGAGCACCCTGCTGGCTGGAGGTAAACGGATAAGGCCGGGACTGTTCTTCATTTGTGCCAAAGGTAAAGATTTCAATATAAAATACCTCATCCCTGCAGCCGCTTCCATAGAAATAATACATACTGCTTCCCTGATACATGATGATATTATTGACAGGTCTCTTCTCAGGAGAGGAAGAAAGACTATCCATAATACATATGACAGGGATACTGCCAAGTTTGTAGGTAATTATCTTTTCACTCAGACCTTTTCTCTATTAAATAAATACAATGATCCGGAGATACTGGAAGAGATGTCGATTGCTGCACAGAATCTTGTAAGAGGAGAATTCGACCAGATCAAGACAAAGAAGGAGCTTGGACAGGGTGAGAGGATCTACCTTAAAAAAATAAATGAAAAGACTTCGTCCCTTTTCAAGGTCAGCTGTGCGCTTGGCGGGATGCTGTCAGGTTCTGCCAGGGCTGAAGTTGAAAAGATGCGGAGGTTCGGCCAGTATCTCGGTATATCATTTCAGATAAATGATGATCTCCTGGATATGGATGGAAGAAAGATATCTCAAAATATCGGCAAACCCACAGGAAACGATATCCGCCAGGGAAATATCACCCTTCCCATCATATACGCTTTAAGGAACCGCAGGTTCAAGAAGGAGATAAGGGATCTTTTTACTAAAAAAGAAATAAATAATAAAGATATTAATAAGCTCCTGACAATGATCCCGGAAACAGATGCTATAGAACATGCACGGTCAAGACTTAAGTTTTATCTGGGGAAGGCAAAAGAGATCGCCGGGTCCCTGGTATCAGAACAGAAAAGAGAGGGCCTGCTTAAGGTCTGCCGCTTTTTTGAGCAAGAGGCAGGTGGAAGCAAATGAAATTTTCCAGCATGTTCCTGGAAGTCATCAGCATAACTGCCCCGATCTTCATCGTCATAGCTGTCGGGTTCCTAATAAAAAAGAAAAACATAATAAGCGAAGAGGGAGTCAGTCTTCTTAACAAGCTTGCCTACAATATCGGGCTGCCTTCACTTATTTTCTTAAGTATAACCAATTATAGTTTAAGCGATATTTTTAATGTCCAGATAGTAAAAGTAATATACCTGACATATGCTCTGCTCATTTTACTGACAATACTTATAAATTTTGCGGTCAAAAGGAGCGGAAAGACAAAAGGAGCCATTATTGTAGCCTCGTTCAGGTGCAATATGGCTTTTGTGGGATTTCCCATTGTACTGACTGCATATGGCGACCTTGCGCTTGCAAAAGCAAGCCTTATTGTAGCTTTACTTGTACCAATAAATATAATAGTGACTATCATAATCTTTAAATTCTATAACCGCAGGGAAGAAAGTACAGGGGCCGGAAGATTGCTTCTAAGCTTCGTAAAGGATCCAATGATCATAGGAGCTGTATCAGGCATACTTTTTTCATATTTTCAGGTCCCGGTCCCGGAAGTCTTTCATAGTTCACTTGATATAATATCTGGAATGACGGTTGCGATAGCACTCTTTTCAATAGGAGCTTCTTTTAAGTTTGTCCATATCAAGAATGATTTTAAGATCGTATCCTATATAAGTTTTAACAAACTTATATTATTACCCGCAGCAGCATTCATCCTGAGTACATTTGTCTTTAAAGTGGAGACTTTTGACAGGAACGTGATGGTTGTTTTATTTGCTACACCGCTTGCTGTGGCTGCCTATATAATGGCAAAGGAGCTCCGGTCAAACCATCAGCTATTGGCATCCGCACTTATACTTACGACTGTGGTATCCGCACTTATGATATCAGCCTGGCTCCTGCTCTTTAAATTTTTATAGGTAGAGGCAGTTTATCAGGGGTAGAGCATCTGGTAAAAATAATAATTTCCCATTACTTTTTTTATATACTCCCGGGTCTCAAGGTATGTAATATTTTCTATAAACTCGCTGGTATCAGCGCCGCCCCATTTCGAGACCCATCCGGACATGGCACCAGGACCGCCATTATATGCACCAAGGCAATATACAAGATTCCCGTCAAAACTATCCAACTGCTGCCTGAGGTAATATGCGCCCATTTGTATATTTATATCCGGGTCGGTAAGCATATTGTCCTGATACCCGGCCAGCCCGATCTGTTTTGCTATGCTTGCTCCTGTTGACGGCATGATCTGCATGAGCCCCTGAGCTCCGGCATATGATCCTGCATCAGACCTGAAGCTTGATTCCTGGCGCATGACAGCCAGTGTAAAGAGCGGATCCAGATCATATTCAGCGGAGAATCTATTCACGATTTCTTTGAACCCATATGGATAATAGAGATAATAGGCATAATCCAGATATTTCCCTGACAGGTCCGATCTTATACTATTTAAATTACTGTATATGACTTTCTGGCATCTGGAAAAATCATCAGCCTCATAGTAAAGAGTGGCAAGCTCAAGAACCCTTTTTGGATCCTGCCTGAGAACACTGCTCCCGGATTCGATCTCAAGAGAAGCGCTGGCATTAAATCCCAGGTTTAGCAGTTCAACAGCTTTTGTAATATGATCGACTCTTCCGTCTATATTTTCATATTCCATACTGAGGTTCTCAAAAATATCAGGCAAAAGGGCCCCTAATCCGGGGTTTTCCGGGGACAATTTATTATCCACAGGAGGGATAGTTATAATTGTTCCCAGTTCCTTTGCCAGCTCAGCAGCAGTAAAAGTATAATAAGAATAAGTCGGACTATTGACTATCTGTTTATATAGATCGATAGCGGCTCCGGTATCTCCAAGTTTTCTGCATGTATTGGCTTTCCAGAAAAGAGCTTTTTCCTCAAGCAGGGCAGCGCTGTAACTTGAGGCCATACTGGAAAAAGTAGTTTTTGCAGAAGCATAATGCCCCTCCTTGTATTGTATCCAGCCGAGTTCCCAGAGGGACTCATCTGTTTTGTCGCCTGATGGATAGATCTCAAATACTTTACCAAAACTTTCCAATGCTTTATCTGTATCTCCGTTTATAGAATACAGCCGCCCCATCCTGTATAGAGCGTCGTCCCCATAACTACTTGAAGGATATTCATCCAATAATTTTTCATAATAGTCAATAGATTTGCTGTTATTGCCGAGATTTGTATGCACCCTTCCCAGGAAAAAAAGTGCCGCATGGGTGATACTGCTTGCAGGTGCTTCTTCATAACAGACAGCCAGCCAGTTGCCGGCATCCTTGTAGT
Organism: uncultured Actinomycetota bacterium; assembly: GCA_964427165.1. Classification (GTDB taxonomy): domain Bacteria; phylum Actinomycetota; class Humimicrobiia; order Humimicrobiales; family Humimicrobiaceae; genus M55B120. The sequence goes on from CAYRTF010000017.1 coordinate 13,472, forward strand.
TTGACATATTATAGTAGCTCATCCCCAGCCTGAAGCAGGTCTCTGAGTAGGTATTCGAAGACAGCGCTTTTATATCATAGTCATCCAGTATCTTATTGAATTCATCTATTGCATCCTGGTAATAGTAGCTGTAAAAAAGATTCTCGCCTCTTTGAAATAATTCTTCAGGAGAAGGTTTAAATTTGGAAATGAGCCCGGTCTCTTCAAGAGCCTCTATTCCTTCATGAGCAAGTGAAGAGTATTCGCTTGAAGGGTGCCCAAGCCAGATATTTTTAAAACTTGAAAAACTATCAGCTGCATTCCCGTTATTTGCAAGGCAGACTGCCTTTTGGTATTCAGCATAAGGCAAATATTCGGATTCTGGATAGGATAATAAAAAACCAGAGTATTTCTCTTCAGCAGATATATAGTCTTCCTGAATATAGTAAAGATCCGCGATCTCCAGGCTGGCTTTTTCTGTCCAGATACTATCAGGGAAATTATTGATTACCTTATTGTAATACTGTCCGGATTGTTCATATTTTCCCTGCATGAGCAAACTTTTTGCCTTATAATAGAGTATGTGGTCCTGCAGCACGAGGTATTTATCCTCTATCCTGTTAAGATAGTACTCAGCTATAATAAATGACTCATCGCCAAAATGTTTCATAGCTTCAGTAAAATTGAAACGCAGCTCTTCAAGAGTAAATCCTACCTGGACATCATCAGCCGATCCGTTATCTTCAGCGTCTCCCGGTATTTCTGATCCCCCGGACCCCTCATCTGCTTTACTGTCTCCATCTTCATCGTCACTTGAAACCCCGCTATCGTTTTTCCCATCTGCCGGGTCGCCGGCTTCTTTAAAGGAAGACTCATCAGGATCCTGTACAGATCCTCCAAACTCTTTACCAAAAAATTCTCCTTCAAATACACCGCAACCCGACAGTACAAATATCAGTATTATGCAAAGTATCAGGCTGATGGTCCTATATCCGCATAAATAGAAGCCTTTTAACTGATTACGACTCCTTTGTTTATCCGGTTTACATATGTATTTGCCACTATAATTATTATTTTTTTTTGAGAATGTCTCCATATGTATTATTTTGACCTTTGAGCCGGTATTCAGTATATTGTCTAATGTTTTTCCATAGATGATATTGTTAATATAAGTTAACACATGTAAAGTATTATTAACATATGTTAAGTTGTCAAATCCATTTTTCTGATGGATCCAGAGCAGGTAAGTGAATTTACTTTACAGAGCTTTCTGCCTGCAGCAAAAAAGATAATAGATATAATAAATATAGTGGAAGTTAAAAGTATTTTGATTTAATTATATAATATTGAGGGTAATAAATATTAGAACCCTTCTTAATTTAAAGTGTTGTGGTTTTTTAGAAATAGCAAACAGCAGAACTATTGAGGAAAAGATGTGGGTTAGGAAGAAAAAGGTAGGCATAGCGCTAAGCGGCGGAGCAGCCAGGGGTCTTGCACATATCGGGGTGCTTGAAGTGCTGGAAGAGCTTGGCGTCGAACCGGTAGCTATCTCAGGTACAAGCATGGGGTCCATTATAGGTTCTTTTTACTGCTCCGGTGTATCTCTGGGTGAAATGGAGAAATATGTCGGTTCGATGGATTGGAGGAGTTTCCTGCTTTTTTCTGACCTTGCACTATCCCATACCGGCATCATAAATGG
>CAYRTF010000018.1:0-8535 GCA_964427165.1 uncultured Actinomycetota bacterium
TTTAGCATATGTCTATATTAATTTTCTCTGTTTAGGGGAAGAATTCTCGAGTTAGGAGGTGAAGATCTTAAGAGAAGAAAGATAAGTAATAAGAACAAGCAATAATTAAAAGGAGGGTAAAAAATGAGTAAGATCAAACTAATCGCACTTGCAGGATTGGTAGTAGCTATGATGTCAACTTTCATAATACTTCCTGCTTGCAAGGCTACTGCTGAACCAGAAGTGATTATAGAAACAGTAATAGAGACAGTTACGGAAACAGTTGTTGAGACTGTAACTGAGGAAGCAAAGGCGGGATATCCTTACTATGAAGAGCTAAGAGGATATGCAATAGCCAATGAAGCATATCCTGATGCGCCTGCGGCTGGACACACGCTTGCATTTACAAATATCATGGGCGGTATTCCGTTCTGTGAGGATGTATGGCAAAATGTCCAGGACCAGTGGGTGCTGGCCGGTGGTGACCCTGCAGATCTGTATTATGCTGACAACCAGTATGACGCAACCATAGGTCTTAAGAATGCAGACATCATGCTTGCAAAAAGTCCTGATGTACTTATTAATTTCCAGTTCGATTCAAAAGTCAATAGTATTATCTCTACCAAATTCGAACAAGCCGGTATCCCCATAATTGCTGTTGATGTACCTACGCCAGGGGCTCCATTTATGGGTGTAAATAACTTTAAAGTTGCCTATCTGGCTGGTGAGGAAGCAATAAAATATGTCGAAGACTTGGGTGGAATTGACATGATCGACAATATTGTATTGATGCAGATGCCTTCAGCAGGTGAAGTGGTAATGCTTCGTTCAGAAGGATTTTACCAGGCGTTTGCTGACAAATATGGAGCGGACGTAATTGACCCGATAACCATCAGGGCAGATGGTGGAGCAGGTGAAGCTGAACAGGCCAGCCAGGCAATGACAGATGTGCTGGCAACTATTCCTGACGCTGAATATGTTGTTTTAACATCTGTTAATGCACAGACTATGAGCGGTGTTATTGCAGCCATACAAACTGCAGGCAGATGGGATCCTGAAAAATGGATAGTAATCACACAGGGTGCAGACGTAACTGCAAATCAGCAAATCGTAGACGGACTTGTAAAAGCTTCAATAGCGTACTTCCCTGAAAGATATGGCGAGTATCTTGTTCCTGCTGCAGTAGCATTGATGAATGGGCAGCTTGTTCCTCCGTTTATGTATGTTGAAAACGAAGTTATATCAATGGAAAATATGGCGGAGTGGTATCCTGAGATGCTGGAGTAATTTAAAGCATTAATTGTATATGTTAAATGAGCTAAAATAGTAATAATTGAGAAGGCCGGGATATATTAAGTAGCCTTCTCAATTATTCATAAGGTTGGTGATATTTTGTCTGAATATAATGATGTCGTTTTAAGAATGGAAAATATTACAAAAACATTCCCGGGTGTTGTTGCGCTTGATAATGTATCTATAGACTTAAAAAAAGGGGAAGTTTTGGGCATCCTTGGTGAGAACGGCGCCGGAAAGTCTACCCTTATAAAAATCCTTGCGGGAAATTATATAAAGGATTCTGGAAATATTTTTGTAGATGATGAAAAATTTGAGATAAAAGGAACTGCGGAAGCTGTGGCTTCCGGTATAAGGGTGATTTACCAGGAATTAAATACTTTCGATAACTTAACTGTTACTGAAAATATATTTATAGGAGAACAGATAGTCAAGGGATCTTTTAAAATAGTAGACTGGAAAGCAATGGTGAAAAAGGCTCATGAACTATTAAATATTTTAAATGTAAAGCTTGATCCCAGTGCAGTTATCGGAGACTTATCTATATCTGAAAAACAGATCGTTGAGATAGCAAAAGCAATCTCAAAGGAAGCAAAAATCCTGGTTATGGATGAACCCACTGCTGCACTTTCGGCAGAGGAGACCCAGTCACTTTTTTCGATAATAAGAACCTTAAAAGCAAAGGGCGTTGCTATAATATATATATCTCACAGACTCAAGGAAATATTTGAAATAACAGACAGGGTTACAGTGCTTCGCGATGGTAAGAATGTCGGAACTTTAAAAACTGAAGATACCGATGCTAATAAACTAGTCGAGATGATGGTGGGCCGGGATATAAAAGACATGTATCCTAAAAAAGAAGTGAAAATCGGCGATTATGTGATGGAAGCTAAAAACCTTAAAGCTGATGGCTTTGAGGATATAAGCTTTAAATTAAGAAAAGGAGAAATACTTGGCATCTTCGGCCTATTGGGTGCAGGAAGGAGTTCACTTGTAAAAGCCCTTTTTGGTGCTAATAAAATAAGAAACGGACAGATCTTTATAAATGGCAAAGAAGCAAGCATTAAAAGCCCGTCATCTGCCAGGGATAAAAGAATCGGTCTTGTGCCTCTGGACAGAAAAACAGAAGGACTTGCCCTTATGATGGGAGTAAAAGAAAACATCACCCTTGCAAACATACAGGATCTGGGAAAAAGCTTTCTGATCAACAGGAAAAACGAGAGGCAAAAAGCAGGGAAATGGGTAGATGAAATAGGTATAAGGACCCCCTCTGTTGACCAGGAAGTAAACAGCCTTTCTGGTGGAAATCAGCAAAAAGTCGTGCTTGCAAAATGGCTTGAAAGCGGTTCACAGATAATAATCTTAAACGAACCGACACGCGGTATTGATGTCGGTGCGAAAATCGAGATATATAGGTTAATGGAAGATCTGTGTGAAAAAGGTGCTTCAATTATTATGATAAGTTCGGAACTTCCAGAAATACTGTCTATTGCTGACAGGATCATAACGATGAATAAGGGCAGATTTACGGGTCAGTATTTAAGAAATGAAGCTTCGGAAGAAAATTTACTAAGCAAAGCTTGCCTGTGAAGTTTAGGGGGAGGATATTATGGCAGAAAATGGGGACGCGGGAATCGGTAAAAAAAGACATATAAAAATAAACAATACAGTAATATTATTTATAATTCTAGCAGCGATGTTTGCCCTGTCTTCCTATTTTGGAAGACCATTTTTCTTTTCAAAATTAAACCTTATCCCCATGATCAACAATCTCTCTTTTATCGGGATAATCGCGGCTGTCCTTACGATGTTAATGGTCGCGGGTGAGATCGATTTTTCTATTGGTGGCAATATCGGTCTTACCGCATGCCTTACTGCTGTCCTTCTTGAATCAGGGCTACCCGGCTGGCTGGTAGTGATCGTCGCACTTTTAGCCGGTGCAGCGATGGGGGCATTCAATGGGATGCTGGTCACAGTAGTAGGCGTAAATTCCATTATTGCAACAATAGGTACCATGTTTATATGGAGAGGTATCGGTTATACCCTAACGAATGGTGAATCGAGGCTTGCAATGAACCCGGTCGTAGATTATATAGGCAGGGGATTTGTTTTTAAAATCATACCATTTCCAATCGTACTTTTCATAATAATATTTATTATTACCTATACAATGATGAATCACTCCAAGTGGGGAAGAAAAATATATGCCGTCGGGTCTAATCCGCTGGCATCTTTTCTTTCCGGTATCAATGTTAAAAAGGTAAAATTTATCGGTTTCTTGTTATGTGGCATTACAGCATCCCTGAGCGGATTGATACTTACTTCACTGACAGCTGTAGGCATGCCCCAGCATGGACAGGGGCTTGAATTGGTCATAATATCTTCAATAATCCTGGGCGGAACGGCGCTTGGAGGAGGGAAAGGCACTATCCTTGGAACACTTGCAGGGGTATTTATATTGAGTGTTTTATATAATTTCCTGACAATAATGAATGTTTATTATTTCTATATACAGATAGTACAGGGTTCAGTGCTGATACTTGTTGTTGCTGCATATGAGATCAGGCAGTCAATGGCAATAAAAAGAGTATAAGGTATTTATTTAAATAATCTCAAGTTTTGGAGGATAAATGGAAAAAGGAGTAAAAAAGTATTCACAGATCATGAATTTCTTGAGAACTCCGACACCTACCCTGATCGGAATATATATAGCGATGATGCTTCTATTTTCTCTTGCCAGTGAGAATTTTTTAGTAGTACAGAATATAAAAGGAATTTTTAATAGTTTTGCCGTGTATGGAATAATTGCAGCCGGTATTACCATTGTTATGATAGGAGGAGGATTTGACCTCTCGGTTGGCTCAACGGCAGGTCTTGCCGGAATAGTCAGCGCAGTGCTTATAATGGATGGCATAGAGATCCCCACCCCCTATGTATTCCTGATAGCATTGGCGATCGGCAGTCTTGTCGGCCTTATAAACGGGCTGATAATTACAAAGGTCGGGATCAATCCGATCATTACCACTCTTGGTACGCTTGCAATAATCAGGGGCGTATGTTATTTCTGGGCCGATCTAAATCCCAGGATAGCAAATGTCTTTGTGCAGAATCTGGGAAGGATCTATCTGAAGAATGTATTTCCCATCACGACGGTTTATATAATAGTTGCTTTTATAATACTGAGTTTGATACTGAAGTTTACCAGATTCGGCAGGGACCTCTTCACGATCGGAGGCAATGAAAATCTTGCAAGACTTGCAGGAATACCGGTTGACAGGGTAAAAATAATTTCCTATGTGATCTCAGGATTCTTTTCTGCAATTGCGGGTCTTCTCCTGATCTCGCAGCTTGGCTCCGGAAGACCAGAATACGGTACAGGTGCGGAACTTGAAGTCCTGACTATTGTTGTGCTGGGAGGAGTAGTGGTCGGCGGAGGCAAAGGTAATTTCCTGGGTGTTTTTATTGCACTTGTGATAATCCAGACGATATCAAACGGGATGGTACTTATTGATGTACCAGTATTTCTCCGTATGGTCGTTAAAGGGGCGCTGCTGGTGCTTGTAATCGCAATCGATGCTATCAGGAGCAGAAGACATCTACTGTTATACTAAAATAATTTTTTAATATTTAAGTTTGTAAGAGGAGGGTCCGTAAGGGTTTAATATCTTATACCAGGGAGGGTCATAAACCGTTTTATAGATATAGGGTATTAAACCCCGGATAAAGTAGTATGAATACCAGAGAACGATTTCGTGAAATAATGAGATTTAACCGGGATATACCCACGGTCAAGTGGGAATTCGGTTATTGGGGTTCTACGATAAAAAACTGGTATAGCCAGGGACTGCCTGAAAGAAGATACCCGGTCATACCCCGGAAGATCACTACACTATCAGCAACGATCTATACTACTGCCTGGACACATGACTGGGTAAAAAAAGGCAGCATCAGGGATGCAAAAATCGGACTTCCAGATGGTATAGGTGTCTGGGGAGGTTCAACCTATTGGCCCAACCAGGGATTTCCCATAGACAATGATGTGACTGGCTACTTTGGTTTGGACTGCTCCCAGATCCTTGTAAAAGTCGAGCAGCTTTTTTATCCAAAGTTTGAGATAAAAATAATCGGTGAAGATGATAAGACCCTGACCTATGTGGATCTTGATGGAGTCGAGAGAATATTTTTAAAGGAAGAAGCAACCATACCGACCTCTATGAAATGGCCGATTACCGGCTGGGAAGACTGGAACAGGATAAAGGAAGAAAGATTGAACATGGATAATATCAGCCAGAGATTTCCGGACAATTGGGAGAACTTGTTAAAAATTTATAAGGACCGTGATTTTCCACTTGTACTTGGAGGTTATCCTGTTGGCATTTTCGGTACGCTTTCCCATCTTATGGGATATGAAAATCTATTCTACTATTATTATGATAAACCTGATCTGATAAAAGACATGCTGCATACATTTACCGAGCTCTGGATAGCCATATGGGAAGAGGCTATGGCACGCATTGATATCGATGCTGTCCATATATGGGAAGATATGTCCACAGGTACTTCATCGATGATTTCGCCACAGATATTTGCCGAGTTTATGACCCCTTACTATAAAAGGATTACTACCTTTTTAAAGTCAGGGGGAGTTGACATAATACTGCTTGATACAGATGGAGACTGTAATGAACTTATCCCTCTTTTTATGGAGGCAGGCATAACGGGACTTTATCCCATGGAGGCAAGTGCGGGTATGGATGTGCTTGCTGCCAGGAAAAAATATCCGGATCTCCAGATACTCGGAGGTGTTCCTAAATCAAGACTGGCCCATGGGAAGGACGAGATCGATAGATTTCTTGAGCCGATTGCAGAGCTATTAAAAACAGGAGGATACATACCGCATGGTGATCATCTCATACCGCCGGATGTGAGCTGGGAGGATTTCAGGTATTACAGGGATAAGTTAAACCACTTAATAGATAATATAGGCAGGTTATAAGGAAAATAATATTATTAGCCTCTAATCCGTATCTTAATAGAAGTTTATTCTAAAAAGTGAAATTAAAAATTAATATGGTAAAGATGAATATACTTTTGATTTCGTTCCTGACAGACAAGGACCTCACAAGATATTAAAGGCAAGCTATCTTGAAAAAAGCAAACTTGCACTGATGGTAATAGACATGCAAAACTATATGACTGATTATACTTATAGGGGAAAATAGTTCGAGAGGTTCAGGGGAATACTATTATAATCGCGCAGAAAAAATTGTAATTCCAAATATTGCAAGGCTTTTAAAATATTTTAGGGAGAGTAAGTTGCAGGTTGTTTATACGAGAATTGCTTCTTTGGACGAAAATTTTTTAGACGTACCCTCGACTTCCAGAAAAAATCTCGTAGATGAAGAAAACATAGATATAAATGGCAATAGGTGGGCCCTGCATGAGAAAGATAGTGCAAGTTTTATTGAAAAAAACTATAACCTTCGAATTATGATATTGTAGTAATAAAAAGTGGTAGTGGAGCATTTTGTTCCTCAGAAATGGATATGGTTCTTAGGTCCAATAATATTTCAAGGATTATTTTTTGTGGCGGCCTTATAGATGCATGTGTTTCTTCGTCATTGCGGCAGGCATGGGATAGAGGATATTTGTGCACAGTGATCGAAGATGCCTGTATTGTTTCATACAAAGAAGATCATGATGCTGAGATAAAGATTCTGGGTAAATATTATGCCTGGGTCACAATAGCGGATGAAGTTATAAATTATTTAGCAAAGAATTGATAGATTTGTATGTTAAATTTTCAATAGCCGAAGGTTTTGATATGAAAAAATATGTTTTCTTTTTTAATTAGTAAATGGAGCGACGGAAAGGAAGTATAGATGGACGGAATACTTGAACAGCTTAAAAGTATGGTGCTTGATTTTGATATTAATAATGCTGAAAAGGCTGCAAAGGATGCAATCGGGGCCGGAGTTGACCCCATTGAAGCTGCCAATGCCCTGACGGATGGCATACAGATAGTCGGAGATAAATTCGGCTCAGGTGAGCTATTCCTACCCGACCTTGTGTGTGCCTCGGAAGTTTTAAAAAAAGCATTTCCTGTAATAAATGCTGAGATCGAAAAAAGAGGAGAAAAGGCTAAAAGTCTTGGTAAAGTAGTACTTGGCACAGTATTTGGTGATATTCATAATATTGGAAAGGATATGGTAGCCACTTTACTGTATGCTGCTGGCTTTGAAGTCATAGACCTTGGAATAAATGTAAATTCAGAAGACTTCCTAAAGGCCGTAAGGGAAGAGAGTCCGGATATACTGGCCATGTCGGCACTTCTTACAACCACCTCTGCCGAACAAAAAAATGTTATCGAGGGTCTGGTAAAGGAAGGACTGAGAGATAGGGTAAAAGTAATAGTCGGGGGCAGTCCGATCAACCAGGAATTTGCTGATTTGATAGGTGCCGATGGCTATGGCGCCACAGCTCCTGAAGGAGTGAGGATGGTAAAAAAATTCCTGGGTATAAAATAATCTGATCTCAGATCTGAAATAATTTTTTAAAAAATGAAAGGTGGCATACATGCAAAAAGGATTTAGACGAAACTTTGACCCCATAAGAATATTGACTGACAGCCAGGTGGAACAGCTTCACAGCTCGACTCTTCAGGTGCTTGATGAGATAGGTTTTAAATATGAGTCAGACAGGGCACTAAAAGTGCTTGAGGAACGCGGATGCATAGTTGATCATGATGCGAAAATAGCGAAAATCCCTCCCGACATTGTCGAATGGGCCATCAGGAAGACTCCATCCAGTTTTATGGTAAGAGCCAGGGATCCAGAAAAAAGCATAAGGCTCGGGGGCAATACTGTATATTTTATGAACTCTGCCGGAGCAAGATATGCAGATGTGGACACAGGAAAAGTCTCAATGCCTACTCTGGAGCAAAACAATGAAGCAGTAATAGTCTCTGATGCTCTGGAATCGGTACATTGCTTTCCATCATATACACCTTATTTTGAGATAGAAGGAGTTCCTCCTGTAATGTCCTGCCCCACTAGCTGTGCACAGAGGATGAGGTTTTCTACTAAACCTTCGAGGGGGGCGCAGCCTACGGACAGCTTTATCTGGGAGACACAACTTGCTCAGGCTGTAGGTGCGCAGCTTATGGGATGTGTTGAAGGTGCTGCACCGCTTTCCCTTGCAGAGGACCCCTGCAATGCTGCCTTTTATTATCTGGAAGCAGGTTTTCCTATCTACATTGCA
>CAYRTF010000018.1:8545-14732 GCA_964427165.1 uncultured Actinomycetota bacterium
GGATCACTGATGGGTGCATCGCATCCAATAACCGTAGCCGGGGCAACTGTAAGTCATAATGCAGAGCTTCTGGCAATAATCGTCCTGCTACAATCCATAAGACCCGGCAGCGGAGTCATTGCCAATAATTTTGTATCCGGGATGAATATGCAGACCGGGGACTTAAATTTTGGAACATCGGCCGTTGCACTTCACCAGATGGCATACAATCAGATATGGCATGATCTATACAGGATCCCCATTAATAATACAGGATCAGCATTTGCAAATTCTAAGATGATAGATTATCAGACAGCAGCTGAAAAACTTCCCGTAGCTATGTGTTCCGCACTGTCAGGAGCTAATCTAATAGTCCTTCACGGCGGAATCACCGGTGAGCTTGCATACAATCCAATACTTGCAGTAATCGATGATGACGTGGCAAAGACGATTGGAAAAATAATTGAGAGCTTTAATATAACAGATGACCTGATCGGGCTTGATATTATAAGGCAGGTCGGGATCGGAGGGACCTTCCTGGGTACCAAACAGACAAGGACACTCTGGCAGACTGAGGATTATATGCCGAAAGTATATGACAAAACAACATACCAGGAGTGGAAAAATACCGGAAAGAAGACAGTCATTGAACTTGCCAGGGAGAAAATGGAAGAGATCCTGGCCACTCACAAACCGGATCCACTAACGGACCAGCAGGAAAGAGATGTAGAGAAACTCCTTAGGGAAGCTACGGAATATTACAAGAATAAGGGACTTATATAGATAGTATTAATATAATAAAAATAGTATCAATATATTGCCTATGATTATATAATATATTTATGTAAATGCATTAATGCAATATATTGCATATTAAAATATTAAAAAGGAGGTTTCGATGGTAAATTCAAGAACACTGGACCCATATACGGGTGAACCCGATGTCAGCAGGCTGCTTGCAACATTTAAGAGGCAGCCTGTAGACAGGGTGCCAAATTTTGAAGTGCTTTACGAGGACCAGCATGTAGAGAAATTTTTAGGTAAGTTTGCCGGAAACACCCTGGCTTATGGTGGCGACCCGGCAAAAGGTGCTGATGCTGAACAGGGGCGGCCCATGTATCCGGAAGAATATCTAGACCTTTGCGAGATGATAGGACAGGATGCACTGGTTTTTGATGCGGGACTCTGGACGCCATACCGTAGGAAAGATAAAGAAGGCAACCTTGTACCTGCTTATAAAAGAGATGTAAAGACAAGAGCCGACTATGAGGAACTCATACTGGACTCAGATGGCCAGATAGCAGACCTGAAAAAATACCTGAAAGAATATAAGGATGCAATATCTAAAAGAAATTCCAAAATAGGTGTTGCAGGGCTATATGGCTGTATTTCCCAGACTCTTTATGAGTTTGTCGTAGGTATGAATGATTTTATGATGATGGTGTATGAAGACAGGGACCTGGTTGAAGAGATGCTTGAACAGTCAACGGTCCACTTTGTAAAGACCACACAGGCGCTTATAGATGGCGGAGCAGACTTTATCTGGCCCGCAGATGATATTGCATTTAAGACAGGGCTCTTCATCCCCCCAAAGCTTATGAAGGAGATGTGGGTGCCCCGTATGGCAAGGATAATGGAACCTGCAGTAAACGCAGGCATACCTGTCATGTTTCATTCAGATGGAAAGGTCGATGATATAGTAGAGGACCTTATAGAGATGGGAGTTGACTGCTTAAACCCCATGGATCCATATGGAGTGGAGTATGCCGACTATAAGAAGCGGTATGGAGACAGATTATGCCTTTCCGGAAATGTTGATATAGAGTTTCCACTTTCAAAGGGAACTCCTGAAGATGTGGACGCAGATGTTAAAAAACATATGGAAATACTTAAGCCGGGCTATGGATATGTGGCCACTGTTTCTCATTCGGTAGTAAACTATATACCTCATGAAAATGTGATCGCATATCTTAATGCGATACATAAATATGGGAAATATTAAGAAACAGGCGAAAAGATCTTAAATAAGTAAATATTAAAAATTTAATCAAAGGAGAAGAATATGGATATCCTGGATAATATTTACGGGGCTACGATCAAGGGAAACTATAAAGATATAACAGAACTTGTAAGGGAAGCTATTTCAAGCGGGACCGCCCCGCATAATATTGTGAATGAGGCCCTCTCACCTGCAATGATAGAGGTAGGAGACAAATTCGGAGCCGGAGAGCTCTATATGCCTGACATGCTTCTGGCTGCTAAAGCAATGCAGACTGCAATGGGAGAGTTAAGGCCCCTTCTTAAAGGTAAGGAAGCAGTGCTGGAGAAGGGAACAGTAGTAATAGGTACTGTAAAAGGAGATCTCCATGATATCGGCAAAAACTTAGTCATAACTATGGCCGAAGGGCAGGGCTTTAAAATAGTGGATCTTGGAATAGATGTGGACCCTATTAAATTTGTAGATGCAGTAAGACAGCATAACCCCCAGATAGTAGCATTCTCGGGACTCCTTACCACAACACTTGCAAATATACCTGAGCATATAAAAGCTCTCAAAGATGCAGGTTTAAGGAATAAGGTGGTGCTGGCAGTAGGAGGCGCACCAGTTACCCGCGACTTTGCCGACAGGTACGGAATCGAGATATATGCTGATGATGCATCCGGGGCCGCAAAGGAATTTGTAAAAGCTGTAGAAAATTAATTGAAATATTTGAAAGGAGAGAATGATGAAACTAAATGTTGATGCGCATCTCTGGTGTCTTGGGACTTATGGGGAAAGATATGTACCGGGGGGATATTTTGAAGAGATGACTACTGACGAGCAGCTGGAAATAATGTCAAAGATCGAAGGGCTTACAGGACTTTTTGTGTTCTATCCTACAGCGCCTCTTCCGGAGGATCCTGATAAACTTGTGGCTAAATTGGATAATTTCGGGCTTAAGGTGTCAAACATGGCTGTAGAGTGTTGGAGCAATAGGAAATGGAAGCATGGTGCTTTTGCAACAAATGAAGCAAATATTAGAAAAGATGCGGTCAAGTTATTTAAGGAGTCCATAGATTATGCAAAAGCTGTAAAAGCAGATAGCGTGCTTCTATGGCCGGCTCATGACGGCCTTGATTATCCCTTTCAGGCTAATTATTATGATGGATGGAAAAATATGGTGGAGACTGTAAGGGAGATATGTGAGTACGATCCAACAGTTAAGATTGCACTTGAAGCAAAATCAAAAGATCCCAGGCAGAAGCAATATATCAGAGATACAGGGAAGGCAATGGCGCTTATAAATGATGTAGGGGCACCAAACCTGGGAGCAGCAATTGATGTGGGCCATGCACTTATGGCTGGAGAAAACCTTGCAGAATCACTTGCCCTTCTTGATGTTCACGACAGGTTATACCAAATACATCTTAATGAAAATTATAAGGATGCGGACCCGGACATGATCTTTGGTACCATAAATTTCTGGGAGCTGCTGGAGTTTTTCTATTATTTAAACAAAACTGACTTTTCCGGCTGGGCAGCCATAGATATTATTGCTCCGCGCGATGACAGGCAGAAATCACTTGCATTGGGTATAAAACTTGTATGGAAATACAAGGAGATGGCAGATAAACTTCAAAAACACGAGAAGGAGATAGAAGAAAACCTGAAAGGTTATCATTTCGTAGATAATATGGATATGATAACTGATCTGCTGTTCTAAAAAGATATCTCTGGATATTGATTTTATTGACTGATCAAAGCATTAAATTAATCCTTATTGTTTAGGGTTTTGACACTTAGCATGATGCTGTGTATTTTTACAAGTAATTATCAACAAAATTAACACGATAGGAGAAGTATATTATGCAAAGAATTGGATTTACTTTTAAGATAAAACCTGAACTAAAAGCTGAATACAAGAAGGCTCATGATGAGATCTGGCCCGAGCTTGCAAAAGCTATCAATGATTACGGAATGCATAATTATTCTATATATTTTAGAGGCGATGGAACCCTTTTTGCATACCTTGAAGTGGAAGGCGACTTCCAGGAGCAGATGGAGAAGTTTTCAAAGCTTGATGTAAATAAGAGGTGGCAGGATCATATGGAACAGTATTTTATAAAAGAAGACAAGTCCATACTAGGGCCCGAAGTAGAGATGCTTGAAGAAGTATTTCACCTGGATTGAGAGGAGACAACTTGAATTCAAGAGAAAAGTTTCTCTCGGTTATGAAAATGTCCGGAGGAGATTATAGTGAAGCAGAGATCCCCAAAGTAGAGTTTGGCTACTGGGCAGGGACAATTCGAAGGTGGGAAGGTGAAGGCTTAAATATTGTATCACCGGTTCCTGATAATATATCAGATGGCATTGCTATCATGGCAAACCGCAATATTTATGCTGATATGGAAAAGGCAGGGGATGTAAATGTCGGACCGGTTTTTGGCCTGGACCAGTACCTTACCAAATTTCCCGTAGACTATAGTCCCGGTTTTAAAAGGCAGGTAATAGATAAGACTGAAACTCATATAATCTATAAAGACTCTTATGGAGTCACTAATAAAAATGATATAAACATAACATCACTGCCCATGGAGATTGCCCATCCTGTAAAGGATTGGGACAGTTGGAATGAATATAAGCAGCACTACGGGCAGGATACTATTGAAAGAAGGCTTCCACCTGATTGGACCGGTCTTGCAAAAAGACTTAAAGACAGGGATTTTCCGATTAGGCTTGGCGGGACCAATGGGGGATTCCTGGGTTTTCCCAGAGCGATAATGGGTATCACCACCTATATGATGGCGATGCATGACGACCCGGCACTTATCCATGATATATGTGAGACATTTCTAAATTTTCTTATCTCCTATTATGGGAGGATCGCACAGGATATTGATATAGACTGCCTCCTCATATGGGAGGATATGGCCGGCAAAGGGGGTTCCCTTATATCACCTGCACACTATAAGGAATTTTTGACCCCGAGATATAAAAAGATGGTGTCCTTTGCAAAGGATGCGGGTATAGAGATTATCCTCACCGACAGTGA
The DNA here is from genome assembly GCA_964427165.1 of uncultured Actinomycetota bacterium. GTDB lineage: Bacteria > Actinomycetota > Humimicrobiia > Humimicrobiales > Humimicrobiaceae > M55B120. The sequence continues at coordinate 13,558 of CAYRTF010000018.1, forward strand.
TGGTTATGTTGAGGACCTCCTTCCCCTTATCATAGAGACAGGAGTTACGGGGATGTATCCTTTTGAGAGGGCCGCAGGAAATGATATGCTGCGCATAAGGAAAAACTTTCCTGACTTCCAGCTTATCGGGGGAGTCGATAAAAGGATTCTGTTTGGGGGCTCTACCAGGGAAAAGATAGACCGGGAGCTGGAAATAGTAGAGAAGATGCTTAAAAAGGGCAGGTATATTCCCCACATCGACCACTTTGTCTCCCAGGACTGCACATGGGAGAACTTTACCTATTACAGGAACAGGCTTAATGAGATAATCGATGGTTTTTAAAGACAGGGCACACCGAACTAAACATATCCAGGTTTTTTAAATTATCCGCTTTCAAGAGTAATAATTGCTTTAAAATATAAGACTTTCATGCATTCTTAATGTAGAATAAATAAACTATGAGACAGAAGACAAAAAATATTCAAACCATAAAACCCATCAAGCTGGCTATTTTTGATATGGATGGAACGATTGCAGATAGTGAAAAGATCGCCCAGAGGGTAACCATTGATTTCTTTAAGAAAAAAGGCATTATAATAAATAAGAAAGAACAAAAAGATGTGTTCGGCTTGAACTGGAAGGATCTTGTGAGGGAAATACTAAGGCGAAACGGTATGGAATACAGCCAGACACTTAAAAACACCCTCAAAGAAAGATATGTAAGAACGATGAGAAAGGAAGTAGAAGCCATACCGGGAGTACATGATCTGTTGATGCTTCTAAAGAGAAAAATACAATTGGCACTGGCTACAAACAGCAGGATCAGGGAAGTCGATATAATCTGTTCCAAACTTGATTTCAACAAGTTTTTTGATCTGAAGCTTGCAAGGGACCATGTCAAAAACGCAAAACCCGACCCGGAAATATATCTAAAGGCTGCAGATAATTTCAATGTTAAGCCTGATGAATGTATAGTTTTTGAGGATTCTGTTGTGGGAATAAAAGCAGCCAAAAATGCAGGTATGAGATGCATAGCCATAACCAACACCTACCATCCCGAATTTCTTAAAGCAGCCGACCTCATTATTGAAAGCTATGATAGTAAAAGTTTTAAAATAATAAAAGATACTTTTCTATGAGGTAAACAAGTATGAATAATTTTAATCTAAAAGTTCCAATGCACGGAGAGGCCAGG
>CAYRTF010000019.1:0-14367 GCA_964427165.1 uncultured Actinomycetota bacterium
CTTTCAGTTTTAAAACTCAAAACACCATTTTGATCACAGCCCCTGACGGGAGGTATAAAAGGTTTTGCCCCTGTGGCTATAACAAGTTTTTCATATTTTAGCCAGGTCCCGTCTGAAATCCTGACCTTTTTCATGTCGAAATCTATTTCTTCAACATAGCCGCGTATTAAATCAGCCTTAGAATCAGTTATCAATTCATCTTTTTTAAATGTTTTTTCAATTGGAATAAGATCTTCTATCACATACGGCATGGCACAATAGATCATACTATGATCCTCAGGCCTGATCACTGCCATATTGATCTTACTTCCAAGTTTTTTAGCAAGAGTAATGCCTGCGGGCCCTCCTCCGATTACAATTAATTCATAGCTTTTTGTTTTTTCCACAACTCTATCCTCCTGATCAGACCGGTTTATTTTTTAGATAAGAATCAAAAAAATCAGCAACTAAGAAACTGCTCCTACTTCTGATTCTAAGATAACTTTAGATTTTAAAGAATTTGAGACAAGGCAGCTGTTTTTAGATATTTTTAGCAGATTTTGTGCTGCTTCAATGTCTTCCCTGTATTGTACTATAACTTTTGGCTTAATTAATATTTTAGTAAACTGATACTGCATATCAATTAATTCAATAGTCCCCTCAGCAGAGCTTTTATAACTTTCAAATTTAAATCTCTTTCTTTTAGCATAATATATGAACGTAGTCATAAGACAGGAATTAACCGATGACACCAATAAATCCTCGGGTGTCCATAGTCCGGGTATGCCGCCGAATTCAGCCGGGGCCGACAATCTGATAGAAGTCCTGTTCTTGGCCCCGATTATCCCTTCTCCAGTATCACTTAACTTTATAGTTGTTTCGTATTTAAATATCTTTCCTTTAAAGTTTAGATTTGAATCATTCATCTCTGCTCCTCGTATAATAAGATAATTTTTTAAACCGGTCTAAAGAAATCTTATAGGATTTTATATTTTATTGTTTCTGTTCTTATTGGTATTCCCGGTCTGTGTGGCCTTCATGCCCTTTACCACTCCAAGCAAGTTTTTGATCAGTTCTGGATTATTTAAAAAATAACATTTTTTATTTCCATCTTGTATAAAGTCAACAATATTTAAGAGCCGCAGCAGATTCAAGTGCTGAGAAATATTAGACTGTTTTAATTCTAATAGCTCTTCAATATCATTTACGCATATCTTTCTATCCAACAATTCATTTATTATCATAAGCCTTGTTGGGTGGGCCAGGGCCTTGAAGAACTGTGATAGTATTTTATATTTATTATGATCCATTAAGTCTATTGCTAAATTTTTTATAAAAACAGGCACTGTATAAAAGTTATATAAAACTTTTATAAATTACTATATCATAATATAAGAATATTATAATTAGATATTATACTATATTGATTCCTTCCTGTAAACTATTTTTTATATTGGATCTTACACTTTTTTATTATTAAGATATGCTGCAAAATAGACACCGTCTTGATCAAAGAGATATGCTTGTATTTTCTGCTATGTTTCAGGTTATGATGCCTCTGTGTTTGTCTAATGGATACGGTTTTATGAGTCTAATAAAAAAGTCAGTTGATCATTGCTGCCGACACATCCTAATGAATATTTGACAAAAACGATTTATTTTATTAAAGTTAGGTACAACTAATTATTATATATAAGACTAATAATTAAGGAGGCAATAAAATGTTGCCGAGTTTTTTTATAGCATTCAGAGAAGGTCTTGAGGCTTTTTTAATCATCGGAATCATAATAAGTTATCTGATGAAAATTGGAGAGAAAAAATATGTTAAGCATGTAATCTATGGGACAGTTATTGCTATTATATTAAGTATTGGACTTGCTTATATATTCCAACTCCTGGTCGGAGGATTCGAAGGAAATGTTGAAAAGATCTTTGAAGGCACAGTAATGATACTTGCAGTGGCAGTATTAACTTATATGATATTCTGGATGAACAGACAGGCTCAAAGTATCAGAAGCGATATTGAAGTATCGGTTGAAAAGGCAGTAGATAAGGGAAGAGCATTCAGTCTTCTATTCCTGGGTTTTATCGTAGTACTTAGAGAAGGAGTTGAGACTGTTTTATTCTTTAGAGCCATTAGCTATCAGGCAAACTCTTCAGAACTTATTATAGGGGGAACTTTAGGGATTTTATCTTCGATAGTTTTGGCTATAATATTTTTTGTATCTACAAGGAGAGTAAACCTCTCAGCATTCTTTAAATTTACTGGATTGCTCATCATGTTAATTGCTGGAGGCCTTTTCTCTACGGCTATTCATGAGTTCCAGGAAGCAGGGATTATGCCAATAATAAAAGATAATATTTACGACCTGGGGAGTATTTTGAGTAAGGATAGCGTATCCGGTGGAATATTAAGATCATTATTTGGATATGATCCTTCCCCTTCTTTATTGGAAACAGCAGGGTATATAATATATATATTGGTAATTTCATTACTTATTAAAAGATTCTATTTTGACAGGTCAAAAAATATAGCAAAATAAAGTAGCTATAATAGAAACTTTGAAAATTACAGGTTAAGAGTCAAGGCCTTATGCTGTTAGAGAATGGAATGCCCCCTTTGTTGGGGGAGAGCCGCCAATAGCCTGTCAGATGTGGTGCCCGAGGCCAGAATCGAACTGGCACGAGGATTAACCTCAACGGATTTTAAGTCCGTTGCGTCTACCAATTCCGCCACTCGGGCTAACCATTACGCAAAATAAGTATTGTTGTAATACTGATGAGCTATCTGCATAACAATACTTGGGAGCATGTCCTATAACAACCAAAATAATTGCTGACTTATATTATCAGAATTCGGCAAGGCTGTAAATAATTCCATCCAAAATATCCTGCTCACTCACAATCAATATTTTCTTATCAAGCATCCTGCATATTTCCAAAAGTATTGCGGTGCCGCTTATTATGATATCGGCCCTGCCTGGAGCAAGACCTGTGATCTTCCTGCGCTCTTTAAGATCGGTTCTGCATAATATTTTATATATATCTTTAACCCATTTGCAGGAAAGCTCATGCCCATGTATCTTTTGCCAGTCATATTCATCCAACCCAAGATCAATGGCCGCAAGAGCAGTCACGGTACCCGCCACGCCTACTATCTTCATATCTTTTTCCCCTGCGATATTTTGCACTACTTCCCTGATGCTTGATCTTATATATGACCCGAGCCGTTCAAGCTCATCCTTTTCAGGCAAAGTTCCCATAATAAATTTTTCAGTAAGGACCACGCTTCCAATATTTAAACTCTTTACCATATCTATATGCGGTCCATTCTTTGTTCCAGAGCCGCCCAGAATAAATTCCGTACTTCCTCCCCCGATGTCGAGAACAAGTATTTTTCCAAACTGGCCCCCTGGGGACAGGCTCAGATCTTTTGACGCTCCACTAAAACTAAGGCATGCCTCTTCATCCCCTGTGACCATATTTATCATTATTCCTGAATTTTCATATATATATGAAGCAAACCACTGGCTGTTCTCTGCCTCCCTGATAGCGCTTGTACCGACTGCCCTGTACTTTAATACATCATACTTGTCCATCAGGTCTTTATATTTTATGAGAGTTTTTAATGTATCTTCTGCAGAGGATCTTGAGATCTTTCCGGTAGAGCCCAGGTTCCGTCCGGTGCGGGTGATCTGCATGGTTCTTTCAAGTACTATAGAACCTGAATCAGAAAAGTCAGATATCAGGAGCCTGGTCGAATTTGTACCAATATCAATTGCTGCGAGTCTCATCGATGTATCTAAACAGGGATAGCATCATTACTGATCAATCCCTGATCTCCTCATTATAGAATATCTTAATGTTCCCCCAGAGATCATTGCTCCCATAAGATTTCTCATTATAGATGTCTTCTTTGGGAGTACCGGTTTGATCATTTTTTAATATTACTGATATATTTTTTTCATCGCCAGAGGTCATATTAAACTGTTTTCTAGCTTCAAGTTCTATGCCTTCCTCATTATAAAGGCTCTTTTCCAATGCCAGCAGTTCGATATTTTCATTTCTGTAATATGATAATTTCTCTTCGAGTTCGGTTATTCCCTCTCTTTTTTCAATTATTTGTTTGACCTGGCCAATTGAGGCAAGCACAGTGATCATCATAAATAGTAAAGCGATGGCAATAGCAATATTAAATTTTGCTTTTCTGGATAATCCGCCTATTACTTTAAATTTATTTTCCATAAGTAAATTTTGCTACAATTTTAGTTCCAATAGTTCTATAAATATTAGAAACTAATTAAACCTTTTTTATATTATTGCTGTATTTTATTTATCCAAAATTTTGTATAAGTATACCAATACCACAGGATTATGCCAATACCCCGCCAATTTTAGAGCATAACTGGGAGCTTGCCCGGAAACCCGGGTCAGGACAGGCTCTCAAAATATAAATATTGTATTTGGGTACTAATTTTATTAAAATATCAACCTGTATATAAAATTATCAATATGACTTAAGATTAATAAAAATAAATATAATTATATGTCATGAAAGACATCCCATTATTTTCTTCTAAAACACAGGGATCTATTGCCAAGCAGGTACTTATCGTATTTGCCGCAACCATACTTGCGGGTTCAATAATATTATCTCTTCCGCGCATGACTGTAAGCGGGGATATATCCTATATTGATGCGCTTTTTACCTCTACATCCGCTATTTGTGTCACGGGCCTTATTGTCCAGGATACTGCCAGTTATTTTACGGACCTGGGCAAGATAATAATACTTCTTTTTATCCAGATCGGGGGTCTGGGCATAATGACGATCGGTTCGATCTTCGGCCTGATGCTTGGAAGGAAGATACATATCCGGGATAAATTTTACCTTCACTCCAGTTTTGGTTCAAAGCATGCTTTCAGTGCAGGAAAATTCTTCATGCTTATTGCGGGTGTAACATTTGCTATTGAATTTATTGGTTTTCTAATAATGGCTTCAGTATTCTACTTCAAATACTCATATACCATTCTTGGATCTATGAGCGCAAGTATCTTTCATACTATTAGTGCATTTAATAATGCCGGTTTTGCGCTTTATTCTAATAACCTGGAAGCTTTTGGCTATGATATACCTTTGAATCTTCTTTTTATGGTCCTGATATTTCTTGGGGGAATAGGTTTTCCGGTTATCTCCGAAATAATCACCTATAGGAGAATAAGGCGTTTCTCATTGCATGCTAAAATTGTACTTTATACTTCTGCCTTTCTTGTAGCCATAGGGGCCATAATGTTTTTTCTGATGGAGTTTAATAATCCACAAACCCTGGGGGGCAGGCCTCTTTATGTTCAAATATTTACCAGTCTTTTCCAGTCTGTGACTGCTAGAACTGCTGGATTCAATACCACCAGCATTGCATCCCTGAATCCTTCTACTCTCTTTTTCCTTTCCCTCCTGATGTTTGTAGGGGCCTCGCCTGGAAGTACGGGCGGCGGTATAAAAACCACTACTTTTGTTGTTGTGACTGCTGCAGGAGTTAGTTCTATAAGAGGCAGGAACAGCGTCAATCTTTTTAAAAGAAGGCTTCCCGATAGTGCTATTTACAGGGCACTGACACTTACACTAACAGCTATAGCACTGGTAATATTTTCGACAATAGGACTTCTTGTATTTGAAAATTGCTCCTTTAAAGATGCTCTTTTTGAGGCTATATCTGCATTCGGCACAGTGGGCCTGACCACGGGGATCACCGGATCACTTACCGTGCCAGGTAAGATAATATTGATACTGAGTATGTTTATTGGTAGAATCGGTATCAGCACACTGTCTGTTGCTATCGCATTCCGGAGCTCAGTCAGTAAAATAGCTTACCCTGAAGATAAGATCACGATCGGATAGATAATTTAAATATAATAGGACCGGTTTATTATGAAAAAACAGTTTTTAGTAATAGGACTTGGAAGATTCGGGGCCAGCGTTGCCAGGACGCTTACCGAAGAAGGACATAGTGTTGTGGGAATAGACAGCTCTGAGGATCGAATACAGCGTGTTTCTGAAGAAATCGCTGATGTAATAAAGTGTGATGCCACAGATGCAGATCTTCTTGAATCCATGGGTGTATCTGATTATGAAGCAGTGATAGTATGTATAGGAGAAAAATATATCCAGAATTCCATACTCGTTACATTGATACTCAGGGAAAAAGGAGCAAAGAAAATAATTGCAAAAGCCGGCACCAAGACACAGGGAAGAGTTCTTTCGAAAGTAGGTGCGGATACTATAGCATACCCTGAAAAGGATATGGGGGAAAGAGTCGCCAGAAGCCTTATAAGCTCGAATATAATGGATTTTCTGGAAGTCAGTCCCGACATAAGTATCGTAGAAATACCAACGCCTGATTTTCTGGTGGGTAAAAACCTGGTCGAACTCAATCTGAGACACAAATATGGGGTAACCATCATAAGTATAAAAAATGGTAAAAATGAGATAATAGCTCCGCCTGATATTAGTTATCGTTTTGCCAAAGAAGACATACTGTTCCTCATAGGTGAGAACAAGCAGCTAAGAAAATTAAGGTTTACTGAAGAATAGGTATCCCTATTCGATCTCCCTTACGTTTATAAGGTTTGTACTGCCAGGCTTATTGACAAGGACCCCTGCGGTGATGACTACTGTATCCTTGCTACGAATATAACCCTTCTCTTTTGCGGCCCTTATGTCCTCTTTGATCATACCGTCTATGTTCTTTGAGGATCTGGTCAAAATAGGTATGATTCCCCAGCTGAGCATAAGCTGCCTCACTACCCATTTATTTGGGCTGGTGCCGATTATCATGCTTCTGGGTCTGCTTTTGGAGACCTGTCTTGCCGTAAACCCTGATTCAGTAGATGTGATTATTGCATCAACCTGTAAAATATTACCTATCTCGCAAGCAGCAAAGCTGATAGCCTCAGTAATAGTATTATGCGGAATCCCTAATTTTTTTCTCAAGATGGCATTATTTCTTAAAATCGCATCATAATCCAGCGTCTTCTCTGTCTCTCCTGTAATGCGGATCATCATCTCAAGAGCTTTTACAGGATATTTTCCTACTGCAGTCTCCCCGGAAAGCATAACTGCATCTGAGCCGTCTATTATGGCATTAGCCACATCACTTACCTCGGCTCTTGTCGGTCTCGGACTTATGATCATTGAATTAAGCATCTGTGTTGCAGTTATAACTGGTTTTCCTTTAAGATTTGATTTCTTTATGATGTTTTTTTGCACCGAAGGAACCTCCTCAGCATCTATCTCTATACCCAGATCCCCCCTTGCAACCATTATTGCATCCGATACTTCAAGTATGCTGTCAAACGCATTAACTGCCTCATGTTTCTCGATCTTTGCAATAATTTTTATAGTGCTTCCTGATTTATCTATTTCATTTTTTACTCTTATTATATCTTTTTTATCTCTGACAAAAGATTGGGCAATGAAATCAACTTTAAGCTTGATACCGAGTTTTAGGAATTCGATATCCTTCCTTGTAACTGAATCCACGCTTACAGAAACACCCGGCAGATTTATCCCCTTATTTGAAGAAAGTGTGCCCCCGATTATAGTACGGCAAACGGCTGTTCTGGCTTTTTTATCTATCTTTTTGACTCTGCATTCGATAAGACCATCATCTATAAAGATAGTTCCGCCTTCTTTGATGTCCTCTATAAACCTGGAATAACTTACTTTGATAATAGGGACATTATATTCCTCTGACAACCTGGTCTTTTCTGAAGTTGTAAAAACTAAATTCTGGCCGCTATTGAGCTCAATATTTTCCTTAAGTCTGCCTATCCTTATTTTTGGTCCCTGGAGATCCAGGATTATAGCAATATTTTTATTATTCTCAGATGAGATCCTCCTGATCTTCTTGACCAATCTGCTGACTTCGCCAGTATCTGAATGAGAGGTGTTTATCCTTGCAATATCCATACCCTGCCGTATCATTTTTTCAAGTATGCTATCACTGCTGCTGGCAGGACCAATGGTACATATTATCTTGGTCCTTTTTATGGGATTTGTTTTTTTGCTTTTTCCCAAAGATCCTCCTTTTCTTCCAGCGATAACTTCTTAAAATCCAGCCCATCTGCTCCTGCGGTCTCTTCCATTAATTTAAATCTGTTTATGAATTTCCTGCTTGTGTCCTTAAGGCTCTTTTCAATATCGATTTCAAGATGTCTTGAATAATTTATAATCGAAAAAAGCAGGTCCCCCATCTCGTCCTGCATTGTTTGTCTATTACCTCCATCTATCTCCAGTTTTAACTCTTCAAGCTCTTCAAGTATCTTTTCATAGACATCCTCTGAAAAGTCCCAGTCAAAACCAAGTCTTGAGGCTCTGTTCTGAACTTCATAAGCAAAATGAAGAGCCGGAAGCGCACGGGGGATACCGCTGAATATGGAATCCTCATCTTTGTTATTATCTTTTCTTTCTTTTTTCTTGATATCTTCCCAATTGGATAGTATCTCACCGGTGCAGCTCACATCACTATCACCAAATACATGAGGATGTCTTCTGAGGAGCTTTTTGATGATCCCTTTGAGAACATCACTCATATTGAAATGCCCGTTTTCATCTGCTATCTGGCTGTGAAACACTGTTTGAAGCATCAGGTCCCCAAGTTCCTCCCTGATACCCTGAGGATCCCCTTTCTCTATGGCCTCAATAGTTTCATAGGTCTCCTCTATAAGGCTTTTCTTAAGTGTTTTATGGTCCTGCTCCCTATCCCAGATACAGCCATCCGGCGAGCGCAGGGTCCTCATTATATCCAAAAGAATTGTAAATAATATATTTGCTGACTTTATCTTATCCAGCCTGTCAAGGTCCGGTGAATTTAGATCAAATTCCATCATGTAAGCTTTCTATCCATTATTATCCTCAAGGAAATCCTCTATGCTTTCATCATCAAGCAGCCCATTCTCCTCACTTGAAGATCCTTCTTCATCAGAGGAACCTGTTTCGTCCCGGGTTTTATCGCCTGTACTCCCGACAGGGCTGTTCAATGTTCCCTCCACCCCGGAAAGATACTCGATCTCGGCATTATCTATAAGCTCCAGGATGAACTCTTCCCATTTTTCTGCCTTCCTTAATTCTGATAGATAAACTGAAAGATCATCTTTCACTTCATCATATTCCTGTATACGTCCTTCTTCATGGTCAAAAACCTTCAAAATATGATAACCGAATTGTGTCTCAATAATACCGCTGACTTCGCCTACTTTCAGCGAAAACGCTGTTTTCTCAAACTCCTCCACCATCTGTCCCTCTGTGATAAAGCCAAGATCTCCTCCATCTGCGCTTGTAGCTGTATCATCTGAATATTCCCTGGCCATATCTCCAAATTCAGCTCCATTTTCAAGCTGCTTTTCTACAAACTCTATCTTCTCTTTAGCAGTTTCTTTTGCCTGCTCATTTTCCTCAAGGCTGCTGTCTCTTAGCCATGGAAATATTGAAAGTATATGGCTCACCCTCACCCTTGAAGGGATCACAAAAAGAGTCTCCCTGTTTTCCTCATAATACTCTTTTGTCAGTTCCTCTGTAGTTATTATGCTTGCCGTGGCATCGGCATATATTTTTGTCCTGAGTATCTGGCTTTTAAGCTCATATTCTAAAAATCCCCGGTCAATATTTTTTGCTTTAAGATCGTTTTCAAAATCACTCTCACTGGGATAAGAAGCAATTATTGCATTCATCTGTTCATCGATTTCTCCCTGAGTTGCAGTGATCCCGTTTTCCTCAGCATACTGCTCAAGAAGTTTGACCACCAGCAGGGAATCAATTATATTTACCTCCAGATCGGCCATTTCCTCTTCGCTCAAGTTTGCGGTTCCCTCAGGATCCTGCGCTAAAATAAAACTAATATATGCATCTACTTCATCTTGTTTTATGGCTATGCCGTTTACTTTTGCTACGGCCGCACTACAACCGGAAACAAAAATAGCCGAGATGGCAAGTGCGGCAATAAGACATACAGCCATTACCTGTTTTAATGACCTCTTTCTCAAGACAACCTTCCTTTTTTATAGTATTTGTAAATATCAAAAATCACATGGCACTTATTATATCACCTAGATACTCTATTACTAAATCCAAATCTATCTTTTTATCTATATTTTTTATGGTTATCTGCTTGAATTGAGGTTGATAAAGGATATCAGTATTGCTATTTTTGATCTTTTTAAATTTTTCTTCATCACAAACTATACTTTCTATTACTATTCCCCTTCCTTTTGAATATTTAAGTCTTTCTATTCCAGCACTCGCCAGCAGGTATTTTATCTTCGAGATACCAAGCAGATCCAGCACTACAGGCGGAACTGTCCCATATTTTTTCTCAAGGTTTTTCTTTATATCTTCAATTTTTTCAAAACTCTCTGCCATCCCAAGATCCCTATAGATACTTACTCTTGTCTTCTGGTTCTTGATATAGTTCCGGGGGATATATGCACTTACCGGCAGGTCTATCTGTATATTCAGGTCCCCGGGGGTAGCAAGACCTTTAAGTTTTCCGGTCTCCTCCTTTATTATCTGGCAATACATATCAAAACCGACACTATTTATATGTCCGTGCTGCCTGGGCCCAAGTATCTCTCCCGCACCTCTTATCTCAAGATCCTTCATCGCTACATTGTAGCCTGAACCAAGATCTGTATGCTCTGATAAAGTCTTGAGTCTCTGGAAAGCTGTAGCGCTCAAGCTCCTCTGGTTCGGATAAAAGAAATATGCATATGCCTGTTCCGGTGACCTTCCCACCCTTCCCCTTAATTGATAGAGCTGGGAAAGGCCGAACATATGGGAATTTTCCACTATAAGAGTATTAACATTCTCTATATCCATACCTGACTCTATTATTGATGTGGTAAGCAGGATATCATATTTCTTATTAATAAAGTCATTCATTATCTTCTCGACTTTTGGTCCATCCATCTGGCCATGTGCCATTATCACCCTGGACCGGGGGACAAGACGGACCAGCTGGTGCATCCTTTGCTCAATACCGGAAACCCTGTTATAGACATAATACACCTGGCCGCCCCTCGCGATCTCCCTTTCAATTGCATTGCGGGTAACAGAAGGATCCATTTCTCCTACAAAAGTCTCTATGGGATTCCTGCCTTCCGGATAAGTCTCGATTAATGCCATATCCCTTACACCTGCCATAGACATATAAAGTGTCCTCGGTATGGGCGTGGCGCTCAGGGTAAGCACATCTACCTCTTTTTTGATAAGTTTTATCTTTTCTTTGCTGTTCACCCCGAAACGCTGTTCTTCATCCACGATTATAAGCCCCAGATCATGCGGTATAATATCCTTTTGCAGGACCCTGTGCGTGCCGATCAGCATATCTACCTTGCCAAGATTGAAGTCATCTACTATCTGGGACTGCTTCTTCTTTTTCCTGAATCTTGATATTACTTCCACTGTCACGGGATAATTCCTATATCTTTCAGAAAAAGTATTATAATGCTGGTCCGCAAGTATGGTGGTCGGGACAAGCATTAGCACTTGCTTACCATCTTCAAGAGCCTTAAAAGCAGCCCTTATTGCGACTTCCGTCTTACCAAATCCGACATCCCCTATCACCAACACATCCATTGGCCTGGGACCCTCCATTGCTTTTTTTACATATTCTATTGCCTTTATCTGGTCCGGGGTCTCGGTAAATGGAAATAATTGTTCGATCTCAGACTGCCATGCACTATCCCCGGGAAAAGAATAACCTGTGCTTGACTGCCTTTCCGCATAAAGTCTGGCAAGATCGACGGCAAGTTTTTGAACTGATCTTCTGACTTTTTTCTTCAGATTGTCCCATTGCCTTGAATCCAGGGAAGTAACCAGCGGGTTCCTGGATCCAATATATTTACTTATCCTGTCAGCCTGCCATGTGGGTATATACAATTTATCTCCCTTTCCGTATTCTATTAGGAAGTACTCTCTTTTTATACCGGATATCTGTCTGGATATTGTATCAATATATATCCCTATTCCATGATTTTTATGGACAATATGATCACCGGGTTTAAAAAATTGTGAACCGTCCTCTCCGCCTGCAGCCCTTTCACGGATCTCTGATTCCATCTGCTGATAGATATCCAGCTCTCCATAAACAGATAATATTTCTGAATTAAATCCCCTGTAGAGCTCCCTATCCGAGAAATAAACTATTCCTGTCTTAAATCCCTCTTCTGTGGTACCGCTCTCTTTTACAGGCTCAAAGGATATGGAGTTTTCCAGAAACAGGTCTTTTATCTTCTTCTTCCGCTCTTTGCTGTTTAAAAATATTACTATTTTTTTACCGGCTCTCATATCTGACTTTATATTGTCGATAAAGACAGCAGCATTTCCCAGGCTCTTCTTTTGTTTTGATATATTACTGAAATAAAATCTACCGGCCAGGGCCATGTTTTCCCTGATAGATAAAAGATCAAATCCTGGACCATATTCTTCTTTTTCTAAAAAATCATGTGGGACAATATAGCTGGCCAGTTTTTTTCTATCCTGCATCACCAGATCAGAGCTATCTCTTTCAAATATCCTATGCATTATATCGATATCACTTTTAAGCTTTATATATACTTCCAGCGGATCACAGAATACTACAGCCGGTAATGGTATGAATTTTCTTATAATATCAAAAAAACTTAACATCACTGGTTCCCTCAGGTCCCCGGGATCACTTTCAAACTGCCAGAGATCCGTATTGGGAAATAATGATACCGATGAAAAACTTTTAAGGTCCTTATGCTCTGCAGGGTCATATTGTTTTATTTCCTCTACTTCATCCATTAAAAAATCAATACGGACCGGATAGTCTCTTGTTATATCAAATACAGTGAGAATATCTCCCAATACGCTGAATTCTCCCCTGTCGTATACCTGATGAACTCTTTCATATCCTCTTAAAGTGAGCCATTCTATTAGTTCATCCCTGCTGTATTCCCTACCTTTTTCGATCAATAAAAGATCAAGTCCGTCTATTCTGCTTTCCGGGACCATATTTATAAGAGAACTGCTTGTGATGATAAATAATGGTGGATCAGCAGTTTTTTCTTTAGCTTTACCGTATTCAATAAGATTTTTTATGGAATTAAGTTTTTCTGCCAGGCTTTCCTGATCCACTTTTCTATTTCTGTAAAAAACACTGCTCCCGATACCGCCGAATATGGATATTTTTGTTTTTGGAGATATGCATCTGATCTCTTTTTGAAGCCGGGCAGCCCTTTCCCTTGTGGAAGTGACGATTATCAGGGGTGCGCCGGATATCCCTTTAAACGCACTTATGAGAAATGGCCATATGCTTTCATCAGCAATTGCAGATTTTATATTATTAGCAGAGTATTGCTCTAAAAAACTTTTCCACTGTTTTCTTGATGTAAACAGATCAAGTATCATGAAATTATTATTTGGATTTTATATTAAGTAGATCATATTAAAAATAATAAAAAATTCTGTAATACTGACACCAGAAGCAGCTGGCCCGTATCTTTTGAACTTAATTATATTTATTTGAAGCAAAATCAATGCCGTCTGTAATATAGTCCCTTATGGCATCGATCGAGAATCTTATCAGGGATCCGACTTCTTTCAGCTCGCTTTTATTAAATCTCCTGAGGACATAATCTGAAGCCTCCATCCTACCCGGCGGTCTCCCGATTCCGAAACGCAAACGGTCGAAATCAAGTGTCTGGATCTTACCGTAAATGGATTCAAGTCCCCTGTGGCCGGCAGTGCTTCCACCCTTTTTCAGTTTGATCCGGCCAAATTCAATATCAATATCATCATGGATCACTAGAATCCTTTCTATTTCTTCACCATAGGATCTAAGCGCTCCTGCCAGAGCTGCGCCGCTATTATTCATGAAAGTCTGGGGTTTTAACAAAAGAAGCTTTATACCTGATATTTCAGCATCATATGCTGTGGAATTAAACTTGGTGTATTTATTTCCAGGACAAGCCCCGGAAGCCAGCTCTTCAATGATCTCAAATCCAATATTATGCCGCGTACCTGTATATTCTTCCCCTGGATTGCCGAGACCGACAATCAATATCATACTGTCTATTCTTTCTTAGGCTTTTTTTGTTCTTCAGCAGATCCTTCTTCACTCTCAGGTTTTTTCTTACCGATGAGCTCGGGTTCTTCTGCTCCTTCTTCACCTTCTTCGACTTCTTCGCCTTCTTCGCCTTCAACTTCAGGTACCAGCTCTTCTTCTTTTAGCTCAGTAGGCGGAATGATGGATACAAGTACCTCGGATGGTTCGTTGAGTATCCTGATTTTTTCTTCTACCTCAATATTTTCAACCCTTATGATCTCATTCATCCCAAGGTCTTTTATATCATATTCAATATTTTCAGG
>CAYRTF010000020.1:0-1936 GCA_964427165.1 uncultured Actinomycetota bacterium
GTACGGTGGTGTGAGAGGACGGCTACCCAATTAATGAGTAGCCTCCTACTCGATTCCCCATAGAAATACCTTGTGTCTAATAAGAGATTTCTATTTAAATCATAATAATAGTGTCAAAAAGACAATATTTACACTCTCACAAATTGAATAAATCCATAACTTATAGTAATATTTTTTTTACTATATTATTAGATTGAAGTAAAAGCTTATAAGCTGTATAATCAGCAACTATTATTCCTGTTCGTGAGGTTAATATCAGCACAGGCTCTGGATATTGATCAGGCCTTAACTTTTATTTTTTATACCGGAAAACATTTGTAGCCATGACTATACTAATTAAAATTTTAATCACTATAACTGCCTATCTGTTTGGATCAATACCTACTGCCTATTTACTCTATAAAATTAAAAAGGGTGATGATATTAGAAAATACGGAAGTGGAAATGTAGGCGGCACCAATGTCATCAGGACCCTTGGAACCGGATGGGGCCTGTTTATAATAATCGTAGATATGCTCAAAGGCTTTTTGCCGATACTTGCAATATACCTTATATATCCAGATGATTTTATATTGCTTGCTGCAGTGTCAACTATTGCAGTCCTCGGACATGTTTTTCCTGTATATATAAAATTCAGGGGAGGTAAAGCTATTGCTACCACATATGGAGTTGTTGTAGGTGTTTCTGCCCTACCTTTTATTTCAGGACCAGTGTGGTTTCGCATACTACCTCTCTTTATAGCTCTGGGGGTATGGGCACTTGTATTTATAATTACAAGGATCGTTTCTTTGGGTTCGCTTATAGCAGCGGTTTCTACACCTGTTATTTTATACTTTTTTAAGTAGGTATCGGCCATATTCATCGCTGCTGCTTTTTGGGCATTGCTTATTTTTGTAACACACCGGGAGAATATAAAAAGACTCATTAGAGGTGAAGAGAAAAGAATCAGGGGGAAAGGGGCATAAATGGAAATTGAGATCGGACAGGGAAAATCCGGAAGAAGGGCCTATGGTTTTGATGAGATAGCCATAGTACCTTCAAGGAGGACAAGGGATCCTGAAGATATAGACATATCGGCTATGATCGATAAGTTTAAGCTTGAGCTGCCTGTTCTTGCTTCTGCAATGGACGGTGTGGTGGATGTAGGCCTTGCGAGTGAGATGAGGAAGCTTGGCGGACTTGCGGTCCTTAATCTTGAGGGTATTCAGACAAGATATGATGATGCAGATAAATTGTTGGAAGAGATTGCAGGATTTGAACCGCATGAGGCTACTGCAAAGATGCAGAAGATATATATGGAGCCTGTAAAAGAAAAACTTGTAGTAAAAAGGATATCTGAACTGAAAGAAAAAAATAATATTGTATGTGCATCCCTTACTCCACAGAAAGTTGAAAAGTATTACAGGTCCGCTATTGATGCGGGTCTTGATATCCTAGTCATACAGGGAACAGTGGTGAGCGCTGAACATGTGAGCAAGACAAGGGAGCCACTTGACCTGAAGAGATTCATACCAAAGAGCCCTGTTCCGGTAATAGTCGGTGGGTGCTCATCTTATTCTTCAGCCCTGCATCTGATGAGGACAGGTGCAATAGGCGTACTTGTAGGTGTGGGGCCAGGAGCAGCATGCACCACCAGGCAGGTCCTTGGTATTGGTGTCCCTCAGGCCACAGCAATTGCAGATGCGGCTGCTGCCCGTATGAGAAACCTTGAAGAAACCGGCAATTATTCACTTGTGATAGCTGATGGCGGCATGAGGACCGGCGGAGATATAGCCAAAGCCATAGCCTGCGGTGCGGATCTTGTGATGATAGGTTCGCCTCTCTCAAGATCAAAAGAAGCTCCCGGAAGAGGATATCATTGGGGAATGGCAACTTTCCATCCGGATCTTCCCCGGGGGACAAGGATAAAAACTGAAGTAGTGGCAAGCCTTAAGGA
>CAYRTF010000020.1:1946-9226 GCA_964427165.1 uncultured Actinomycetota bacterium
AAATACTTGTGGGACCTGCTTTTGAGAATGACGGTACACTGAATCTATGCGGGGCCCTCAGGACCTCGATGGCCACCTGCGGTTATGAGAATATAAAAGATTTCCAGAGAGCAGAAGTCATGATCGCACCTTCAATAAAAACTGAAGGTAAAATACAGCAGCAGCAGCAGAGAGTTGGAATGGGATATTAGTATGGATAACGTATTAGTAATAGATTTTGGAGGGCAGTATAGTCAATTGATAGCCCGGCGGGTCAGGGAACTCCGTGTCTTTTCAGAACTGATACCCTATGATACAGATATAGGGATCATAAAAGCTAAAAAACCTAAGGGCCTTATATTTTCAGGATCACCTTATAGCATTAATTCAAAGAATGGCAAAGTTCCCTCAGTTGATAAAAAGTTTTTTTCCCTCGGCATACCCGTATTGGGAATATGTTATGGTATGCAGCTAATGGCAAAACTTTCCGGCGGTGAAGTAGGCAGAAGCGGAAGTAATGAGTATGGAAAGACCAGAGTAAAGCTTGATCTTGATTCTCCGCTTTTTGAAGATTTAAAACCTGCTGAGACTTGCTGGATGAGCCATAAGGATTGTGTAGAAAAGATCCCTTCCGGATTTAAAATAATAGCTTCCACCCCGAACCTTCCTATTGCAGGAATAGAAGAGCCTGCTAAAAAGTTTTTTGGGATCCAGTTTCATCCAGAGGTGGTCCATACACCTGCAGGAATGGATATTCTCCGTAATTTCCTTTTTGATATTTGCGGATGCGCACCAACATGGACCATGGTCTCAATAATAGAAAGCGAGACTAAAAAGACCAGAGAAACAGTTGGAGAAGGCAGGGTTATCTGTGGATTGAGCGGAGGAGTAGATTCTTCGGTTGCGGCACTACTGGTCCACCGTGCAGTAGGCGACAGGCTTACCTGTATTTTTGTCGACCACGGTCTTCTTAGAAAAGACGAGGCCAGGCAGGTAGTAGAGACTTTCCAGAAAAACTTCAAGATAAACCTTATACATATAAATGCGGCGGACAGGTTCCTTAAAAGACTTAAAGGCATTGAAGATCCTGAGATAAAGCGAAAGATCATCGGGGAGGAATTTATAAGGATCTTTGAAGAAGAAGCTCAAAAGATAGAAGATGCAGACTATCTTGTGCAGGGCACACTCTATTCTGATGTTATAGAGAGCGGGACCAGGGATGCTGCAAAGATCAAGTCCCATCATAATGTAGGCGGTCTTCCGGAGGATATGAAGCTGGAACTCATCGAACCTTTAAGACTGCTGTTTAAGGATGAGATAAGAAAACTCGGGATAGAGCTGGGACTTTCTGATGAAATAGTCTGGAGGCAGCCATTTCCCGGACCCGGACTGGCGATAAGGATAATAGGCGAGGTCACCTGGGAAAAGATTAAAATACTTCAGAATGCAGATGAAATAGTTTTAGAAGAGATAAAAAGAGCTGGGCTTTACCGGAAGATATGGCAGTCCTTTGCAATACTGCCTTCAATAAAAAGTGTGGGTGTAATGGGGGATGAAAGGACATATGCCTACCCCATAGTCATAAGGGCAGTCTCAAGCCTGGATGCAATGACTGCAGATTGGGTAAGATTGCCTTATGAAGTCCTCGGGAAGATGTCCAGCCGTATAATAAATGAAGTAGACGGTGTTAACCGCGTAGTATATGATATTAGTTCAAAACCGCCAAGCACTATCGAGTGGGAATAAGCAGGGTGCGGCATTAAGTCTTTTAAATAAAGGAGCAAAGATGGAAAGTGATTGGAAGAAGAAACTTAGGGAATACAGGAACCAGATAAATGATATCGACAAGAAACTGGTCGACCTTTTAAACGACAGGGCTGTAGTCGTCATGAAGGTAAAGAAGCTCAAGCAAAAAGAAAATCTGCCCCTCTACGATGCGAGAAGAGAGGAAGAGCTTGTTGAAAGTATAGTAAAATACAATAAAGGGCCGCTTTACAGGGATAATATTATACAGATTTTTGAAAATATATTGCGGAATGTCCAGATACTTGAAAAGGATGAAAATCTCTAGATCTAAAGGAAATATTTATGACTAACGATAAAAATAATTATAAGGACACTGGTAATGATCAGGGCCTGATACAGAAGGATCATATTACGGTCATTGCAGGACCCTGCGCCATAGAGAGCTACCAGCAACTGGAAAGTACCGCAAAGATCGTAAGTGAGCTGGGTCTTTCATATTTAAGAGGCGGTGCCTATAAGCCCAGAACCTCCCCATATAGTTTCCAGGGATTAGAAGAAAAAGGTTTGCAATTCCTAAAGGAAATAGGTCAAAAGTATGGTCTTAAGACAGTTACAGAAGTAACAGATACTGTAAATGCAGGTATTGTTGCTGAAAATGCAGATGTTCTCCAGATAGGGACAAGGAATATGTCAAATTTTGCCCTCCTTAAAAAAGTAGGGGAGATAGCATTTAAGAAAAAAAAGGTAGTAATACTTAAAAGGGGATGGGCATCAAATATCAAGGAATGGCTCCTGGCCTCAGAATATCTTACGATGAACGGGGACCTGGAAGTCATATTATGCGAGAGAGGCATCAGGACCTTTGACACTAATACAAGATTTACACTGGACCTTGCAGCCGTTCCGGTTATCAGGAAATTAAGCAAGCTTCCTATCATCATAGATCCATCTCATGCGATGGGACAGAGCGACCTCGTGACTCCGATGAGCAGGGCAGCTATAGCTGCAGGTGCGGATGGACTGATAGTGGAAACACATTATGATCCTGCCAGTGCTTTATGTGACGGGCAGCAATCCCTTGATCCAAAGGAGATGGCTGAACTTCTGAAGCAGATTAAAAAAATTGCCTCTGTAATAGGAAAAAAAGTCAGGTAGAACATATAGTTTTGGAAATTGAAAAGTACCTAAACCCTCAACAGGTCAAAGCTGTAAAAAATACAGATGGTCCGCTGCTTGTGATCGCTGGCGCGGGAAGCGGCAAGACCAGGGTCCTGACCTATAGGATAGCATATCTCGTAAACCAAAAAAATGTGGATCCTTTCAGCATACTTGCCATAACATTCACCAATAAGGCTGCCAGGGAAATGAAAAAAAGAGTGATCGAGCTGGTCGGCAAGGTCGGTGAACATATGTGGGTCTCCACATTTCACTCATTTTGTGCCCGTTTTTTACGGTTTGAGATACATAATCTCGGGATGTCGCGCAACTATGTTATCTATGACGGGGATGATTCAATAAAGCTAATAAGCAGGATAGTAAAGGAGATGGATATTGATATTAAACAAATTACCCCCAGAGCCATCAGATCTGTTATTAGCGATGCAAAGAATCATCTTATAGATTTTGAGGCATATAATAGAAAAGCTTCTGATTATTTTGAGAAGATCACGGCCAAAGTCTATAATTCTTATCAGGAAAGACTTCTTAAGGCCAATGCCCTGGATTTTGATGACCTCCTTGTCTTCACGGTGGATATATTGAATCTTTTTCCCGGTGTCAGGAAAAGATACCAGGATAAGTTTAAATATCTACTGGTCGATGAGTTCCAGGATACCAATATGGCACAAAATGAGATAGTGATGCTTATTGGGGGAGGACATAAAAGAGTATGCGTCGTCGGTGATGATGACCAGAGTATCTATAGCTGGAGGGGTGCAAAAATATCCAATATCACTGAATTTGACAGGCAGTTTAAAGATGTTTCAGTGATCAAGCTGGAGCAGAACTACCGCTCAACACAGAATATCCTGGAAGCTGCAAATGCGGTAATAAAGAATAATGAGAACCGCCGGCCCAAGAAACTATGGACAGAGAATTCAAAAGGGGAACGTGTTTCCAGATATACTGCTTCAGACGAAAAAGTCGAAGTGAGCTTTGTAATAAATATTATTAAAGAATATATAAAGAAGAAAAATAGAAGATACAGGGATTTTGCCATATTTTACAGGACAAATGCCCAATCAAGGGCAGTAGAAGAACAGCTTGTAAGGCAGAATATTCCCTATAAGATATTTGGGGGCCTGAGATTTTATGACCGCATGGAGATAAAGGATATGCTTGCATATATGAAGCTTATATCGAATCCAAAAGATGTAGTGAGTTTGATAAGGATAGTGAATGTGCCAAGGCGTAAAATTGGAAAGACCACCATAAGTACAATAGAGGGATATGCCCGGAGAAATAATATGACTTTTTGCGAAGCGTTCTACCAGATCGATGAAGTATCCCCTCTCTCGAATTCGGTTAAGGAGAGGATAAATGGTTTTATATCTTTGATGGCAGAGCTCAGAAGCTTTGCCGCAGATAATCCTGTTGATGAAGTTCTGAAGGAGATCTGGGAAAGAACAGGGTATATGAAGGAACTTGAACAGGAAGAGACCATAGAATCAATGAATAGGATCGAGAACCTTAAGGAGTTTCATACGGTCACTGAAGAGTTTGATGAGAAGGCTTCACTTATTGAGTCGGCCGTGGCCGGAGGATTTATACTTGAGGGCACTATGGCGGAAGCCAGTGAAAAATCAGCTGAAAGTCCGGGGCCCGGGCAGGCAGATCCGGGACAGGATTCAAATTTTTCCAGGCTGGATAATTTCCTTGAAGAAGTATCGCTTCTCACTGATCTCGATAATTATGACGGGGAAGCAGATAGCCTGGTGCTTATGACACTTCATAATGCAAAAGGACTGGAATTTCCCATAGTCTTTATGATAGGCATGGAAGAGGGGATATTTCCTCATTCACGGAGTATGGGTGATCTTGAGGAGGTAGAAGAGGAAAGAAGACTCTGCTATGTGGGAATAACCAGGGCAATGGAAAAGGTATTTTTAACTTCTGCCCGGACCCACAGGATCTATGGGGATATCAGCTATATGACAGCCTCCAGGTTTCTTTCTGAGATCCCGCTAAGCCTTATTTCGGATGAAAATAAAGACAGTACGATCAGTGCTTCCGGTTTCAGGTCAAAGTCAAGAGATGATGCCAAAAAAGAAGTAAATTTTGATTATAAAATAGGTGATTTTCTTGAGCATAATATGTGGGGGAAGGGTCAGGTCCTAAATGTAAAGAAACTCAGTGACGATATGGAACTGGATGTCAATTTCTATAGTGTCGGCCTGAAGCACCTCCTGGTAAGCTTTGCGCCTATTAAGAAAATTGAAAAATAATGCTATCCAAATCAATTCAAACTTTCATTAAGAGATAAAATTAATTCATCTAATACTTGAACCCTTTGGTTGAATTCCTTAGAATCAGAGTAGTATTTATATGGATAAAAATAAAGTAAACAATAGAACTTCCCTACAGCTTATACTGGACTGCCTGTCCAAAAAAGATACTTCCCGCAAAGGTGTTTTAAATCCTGTTTCCTCTACAACAACGGACCAGATGGATATCATGGGTTCATATTTCCCCGGGGCTCATACCGATGCAAAGAAGATGTATGAGCTTTCCAGGGCAAATTATGAATTGCTGGGCTATGATGGGATAATGCCGGTATTTTCAGTAGTGATCGATGCTTACGGTCTTGGCTGCAGGGTGGACTGGGGGAAAATAGATATGATGCCCCGGGTCCTGGGCAAGCTCTGGAAGGGCTATAAAGATATAATCATAAATAAAAATTTTCTTGACAATAATGCTGTCCGGGCAGTGCTTAAATGTATTTCCATGTTAAAAGACAGTTATCCGGATATAGCCATCATAGGCAAGGTTTTTGGACCATGGACCCTGTCTTATGAATTATTCGGAGTAGAGGAGTTCCTCATAAGGACCCTGGATGATCCGCAGGAAGCAGATGATATATTAAATAAGCTGATCCAGGTACCCCTGGAGTTTGCCAGAGCCCAGATCGAGGCGGGGGCTGATATAATCACTGTCGCCGACCATGCCACGAGGGATCTATGCAGTCCGGATGCCTATAAGAATTTCCTGATCCCTATCCATAAAAAGCTTGCAATGGAAATAGAAGTGCCGGTTATCCTTCATATCTGCGGGGATACTTCTGACAGGATCAGCTATATTGCCCAAACCGGAGTTGCTGCATTTCACTTTGAATCAAAAGTCGATGCCTGTACCGCAGTAAAGCTTGCAGGGGGACGTATTGCCCTTGCGGGAAATATAAATAACCCGGAGGTCCTTCTTTTCGGCTCTCGTGAAGAAGTAGCGAAAGATACCAGGTATGCCATAGATTGTGGTGTAGATATAATAGGGCCTGAATGTGCAGTACCCCTGAACGCCCCTTATGAAAATCTTAAGGAAATCTCTAAAACGGTTAAAAATTATTCCTGATGGGGTATTTCTAGCAGCATTCTAGAATTTAAAATATGCCTGGTGGTGTCTTCCTAAAAATATATGACCTAAAGAAAATTTAAGAGCTCATCGATATTATTTTTATCCCCGGTAGTAACCGTAGTCACCATTACTGCAGGTCCTGCCTCCCTGGCTTTGCGGTAGGCTTCAAAGATTGTATTATATAGCCTGTTTTCATCTTCATCCCACGTAATAGTGGATAGGGGAGTTATTTTATAATTGACGTTTTTTTCTTTCAAGACTTCCCAGAAAGCATCGAGAGGTTTTATGAAATCTTCCTGTCCTATTGGATACAGACTGACCTGTATGGCTATCATTATATTTCCTTTCAAATCATTATAGCAGAGTGATTATTTCTTCTTTTAGCTTATTGAATTCAGGTGTTGTAAATATCCTATTATCATGCGGTCTCTTTATATCTATATCAAATACCTTCATTATGACTGCAGGTCTTTTTGACAGAAGATAGATCCTGTCCGATAGGAACAGGGCTTCATCGATATCATGTGTAATAAATAGCACCGAAGCATTTATTTTCTCCAGTATCTCCAACAGCCACAGCTGCATCTTTCTCCTGGTTATGGCATCGAGATTTCCAAATGGTTCATCTAAAAGCATTATATCATTGGCAAATAAGTAAGTTCTTAAGAGAGCGGCTCTCTGGCGCATACCGCCTGAAAGCTGGTTTGGGTATTTATCTTCAAAACCTTCGAGCCCAAAATCCCGGAAATACTTTTTTGCTCTTATATGAGAATTATTTTTATTCTCTCCTTTTATAAAGAGGGGAAGACAGACATTATTGATGATACTCGTCCATGGGAACAGGAGATCCTTCTGGTGCATATAGCTGACTCTGCCGGTCCTTCCATTATAGTTTTTATCATCGATTATGACTCTGCCCTTATCCGGTATTTCCAGGCCGGAAATAATATTGAAGAGGGTACTCTTACCACAGCCGCTTGGTCCCAGAA
>CAYRTF010000020.1:9236-11209 GCA_964427165.1 uncultured Actinomycetota bacterium
GAATAGAAACAAATTGTTTTTTCCCAAGCTCAAGGGATATATCTTCAATGGTATGGAGCCCGGGGTAGCTTTTCTTTAAATTTTTTACTTCCAGTACTGTACTTTTTGTCATATTAATGTCTGTCATATAATACTTATTGTGGCAGGAATTCATTGGTAAATGCCATATCTGATTCAAGTCTTTTCTTAAGCAGATCATTTTCAAACATCCAATTGCTGAAGTCGTCCCAGATACTCTTTTCCATTGTACCCCATTTTGCAGAGTCTCCCCTGTACTGCCCGGATAGATATTTCTGGCTGGCAGTTACAAGCTCAGGATCAAGTTCGCTATTGTCCAGCAAAAATAACCGTGCCGCTTCTTCAGGATTCTGGATGGCGAACAAGTATCCTTTCTCAGTGGCCCTTAAAAACTTTTCTACTAGACCTGGACTCTCAACTATGGTCGTCTCACTTGCTATTATCAGCGGGGTATAGAAATCAAGAAGCGGGTCCACATCCTGGAGCAGCATGAAGTCAATGGGAAAGTCCTCAAGTTCTGCTTTTATTCCATCCCAGCCGTAGAAGATCCAGGCAAAATCAACATCCTTCGTAATGCTTGTTAAAAAATCTGAAGCTCCTATGTTTACTATTTCAAGTTTTGAGTAATCAGCATTATACTTTTCCATTAATCCCTTAAGCATCGCTTCCTCCATAGGCGATCCCCATCCACCGTATTTTTTTCCTTCAAAGTCAGCCGGAGTCTTGATATTTTTTTCTATCGGCGATGCAAAACCTGAAGTATTGTGCTGTATTATTGCTGCTATGGCGACTATGGGCAGTGGATTGCCGGTTGTCCTTGCATAGGTAACCTGTTCCTGATAGCTGATCCCGAACTCACCTTTGCCTGCTGCGACCAGGTCGGCGCTTCCACCCTCGGAAGGCTGGATGATCTCCACCTCGAGTCCTTCGTCATTATAGTATCCATTTTCTCTGGCAATATATATGCCGGTATGATTGGTATTGGGTACCCAATCCAGGATCACTGCGATCTTCTGAAGCTCTTTCTCTCCAGATATCCCTTTTTGGCAGGCCGGCAGGCAAAGTAAAAGTATTGCTGTGATCAGTAAAACAGTAATACTGATTTTTACCAAATTTATCCTTTTTTCGATCATTTGTTTCCTCTCTCTTTAATAATTCAATATATCCATCTTCTCTTTTATGAAATATCTTTTTTTATTATTCAATATAATATTCATCAGGCATCTTTAGCCACGGCATATTCTTCTTCTCAGCAAACCCGATTAACTTGAGCATGAGGATGCTTAGTATTACTATTATTATTATTGCCGCAAATACCCTGTCTGTCTCAAATGACTGTTTGGCCCTTATCATATAGACTCCGAGGCCGCTTTTACCTCCTACCCATTCCCCGATCGTTGCGCCCATGATGCTGTAAGTCGCAGATATTTTAAGGCCTGAAAAAAAGCCGGGCATTGCCGAAGGTATTTTTACGAATTTATATATCTGAAGCTTGCTGGCTCCCATTGACCTTAAGAGGTCTATCAGCTCTTTATCCACTGCAATAAGGCCCTGGAGAAGACTGATTGTTATGGGAAAAAAGCATATAAGGGTGACTATGACAATTTTGGGAGCATAACCATAACCGAACCATATGATAAAAAGAGGAGCGATTATTATGATCGGCACCGTCTGGGAAATAATCAATATCGGATATAGAGTTTTCTTTAAACCAATAATAGAATCCATAGCGATCGCTATTGCCACAGATAATATTATAGCGATAATAAAGCCGGTCAAAGCTTCAAAAAGTGTTATCAATATATCATACTGCATTGAAGTGAAGCCAGTGGCAAGGCTCACCAGGATGCTGCTGGGAGAGGGGAGTATAAATGGCGGAAATACCCCGAATCTTGAAATGGTTTCCCATATAAGCAGAAGTATTATAAAGAAGACTATTGGATAATATTTATATT
>CAYRTF010000020.1:11219-14325 GCA_964427165.1 uncultured Actinomycetota bacterium
TTTGATATTTTTTCTCATCTTATAACTCCCTGATCACAAGCAGGGTCCCTTCCCGGATATCAAGTTTAGCCTTTTTATCTATAAACTCATTGCTGAGTCCTCGTACAGGGCTAAAATCAAGTTTTTCCTCTTTTAACTCATATTTAAGCCCCCTGGTCCCGGTAAAATATGTATAAGGGCTCAGTGATAAGAGGGTTATCGTTTTGCCCGGGACTCCATTAATGATCACTGGTTTTCTCACAATAAAAATATCACTATCATCTGTAAGTATCCTGGCATCAATATTTTCAAGTTTTGGATATGAAAGAAGTATGATATTTGCAAGGGTATGGTCTATCCTGTCCCCGACGGCGCCTGCGATCATTATCTTTTTAGCATCCATTCCCAGAGCATATTCTATTGCCAGCTGGGTATCGCTTTCATCTTTTTGGGAAGAAGTGGAGATATACCTTGTCCTTGTACTCTTCTCCCTTATTTTTTCCCTGACCCTAAACTTCATGCTGTCCATATCACCGATCACTACATCTGGTACCAGTCCCATTCTAAGAGCATTTGACGTACCGCCATCCGCGCAGACCACAATATCATCTTTAGAAAAACCAAAATGACCGGCCATCTTCTTATATGTTTTGGAAGGGTCCGCAATAAAGCCATTGGCAACTATAATAACTTTTAAAGAATTACCTGTACCGCCCTTCCGGCCCTCTCCCTTCCTGCTTTTGTCCACGGCTTCTGTTTTATTCTTATTTGTATCCTTTTTTGTCATTTAAGTACCTCCCTCTGCCACTCTGTAGAAAAATATATATCTTGAAAATAAAAAAACTACTGCTCCGGCATGGATCAGTAGTTATGAAAAAATGATTTTCTCCCACTTTTCCTCCGCTAGCATTATCTAGGTCAGGTTTAAGGGTCGATAGAGATCTCTCCATCCTCTCAGCCTGTAAAGGCTCCCCTAAGCATTTGGCCTTATTTAATTTTCAAAGAATTTTATTTATAATATATGATAGTAAATTTGCTATACTATAAACCTATTGGATATTATCATAAAAAAAATCCGATAGCAAACCTGGCGGTTACCGGGTTATTTTACCGGGGATTTTTTAATGAATATTTTCAGGGATTTATTTTTAGGCGGCCATGGATTTTACGAATAGAAAAAAAATAATATTACAGGAAGTAATAGTAAGATTTATAAAGGATGCCGAGCCTGTTTCTTCAGGTAAAGTTGCAGCAAGCCTTGTCCTTGATGTCGGTTCTGCGACTATCAGGAAAGAGATGAAGGAACTTGAGGAAATGGGTTATCTCACTCATCCCCACACTTCTTCGGGAAGGGTTCCCACTGACATGGGATACCGTTTTTATGTAGACAATATCACAGAATCAAATTTAAACCCGATAGTAAAAAAAGAGCAGGAACTTCCAGAGATAAGGGATATGATAACAAAAAGCATGGAAATAGAATCCATACTCAAGGAATCTACGGAGATGCTTGCAAGGATCACCAATTACCTGTCGATGATAGTTGCGCCTACGATAGATCAAAGCAAGTTTAAACATCTTGAGCTTTTAAGATTTGACGGCGGGAATTATTTGATGGTACTTATAACTGATACGGGCAGGGTGTATAAAAGGAGTTTTTCACTTGGGGGAAGATTTACCGAGCTTGACCTGCAGGGAGCTTCGGGGATATTGAATTCAGAGTTAAGGGATAAAAGCTTCACGGACATAGAGGCTGGTAATATAAGGGTTTCCGAAGGGGATACCCACCTGATACTTTTAATAAACAGGATAATAGAACTGATAAAAGAATGCATGGGTGAAAATCTTGAATATAATAGGATCTTTGTCCATGGTGCATCTGTTATCATGCAGCAGCCCGAGTTCATTGATGTAAAAAATATACACCAGATCTTAAGTGTTATAGAGAATGAATACCTTCTTATGAAAATGCTTATGGACTTTTCAAACGACAAGAGTTTTATGGTAAAAATAGGCTCAGAGCTTTTCAGCGGAGGATCCGACAGTCTGAGCCTCATTGCCTCGAGGTACAGGATAAAAGGGAATACTTCGGGGGCGATAGGTATACTTGGGCCCAAAAGGATGGATTACTCCAGGGTTATTAATATAATGAATATCTTCAGGAAAAACCTTACGGAGGTATTTGATTCAAGGGCATAGGAAGCCTGGAAAAATACTTCAAAATGAGTTATCATTTCCCCGCTCCTAAGTTCTAATATGGACCGGATTATTATAAATTTTTAAGGTGGTTTTGATTGGTAGAGACAAAAAGGGATTATTATGAGGTGCTGGGAGTAGACCGCACCTGCACAGTAGTTGAAATAAAAAAAGCTTACAGGAAACTGGCCCGCCAGTATCATCCTGATGTAAATAATGGGGACCCGGAGTCAGAAGAAAAGTTTAAGGAGATCTCTGAGGCCTATGCCGTGCTATCAAGCGATGATAAAAGGCAGCAGTATGACAGATTCGGGTTCTCAAAAAATCTTTTTGAGGATTTTGATTTTAGCAGTACATTTTCGGAATTTGGTTTCGGTGATATCTTTAATACCTTCTTCGGCTCAGGTTCCAGCGGGGGATTTGGAGGCGGAAGACGCAGTACCCGCAGCCGCGGGGCGGATATCGGAACTGAGACAGAAATAAGTTTTAAGGAAGCTGCTTTTGGCATCAAGAAGGAACTAGAATATGCCGTAGATGATATTTGTGAAAAGTGTGGCGGCAAAGGCGCTGAAAATGATGATGATATTGAGACCTGCGGGCAATGCGGCGGCGCAGGCAAGGTCAGGGTGACCAGGCAGACATTCATAGGAAATGTTATAACAACGGCCACATGCGACAGCTGCAGAGGTTCCGGGAAGAAAATAAAAAATCCCTGCAGGCAATGCAGGGGGCAGGGTTACTACCATACAAAAAAGAAAATAAAAGTAGACATACCTGCAGGGATCCATGACGGCGACAGGATGAGGGTCGCAGGAAAGGGTAGCTCACTCGGGAGGGACTCAATAAACGGCGATCTCTTTATAACTATCAGGGTAGCTCCCCATAAATCATTTAAAAGGGATGGCGACGATGTGCTGGCAGAGATAAATAT
>CAYRTF010000021.1:0-7265 GCA_964427165.1 uncultured Actinomycetota bacterium
CTTTACCGTTGCTTCCGATATCGTCCCGCCGCCAGCTGTCCTCTCGTTTAATACCCTGTAGCTCTCAAGTGTGAAAAATCTGCTTTTCCTGCCGCCTGCCTCTTCCACAAGCAGCTCAAAACTTCCATCTGCAGCCTCGAACTGGTATCCCTGACGCTCAAGATTTTGTATCTTTTCAAGTTTTATGCTTACAGTTTCCGCATCATCTTTTAAGTCTATCCCTAATTCTTTAGCTTTCAGTATTATTGACTTCTTTCCAGACAGTTCGGACACGAGTATCTTTCTGGTATTTCCTACTTCTTCCGGTTTTACATGTTCAAAAGATTCAGAGGTCTTGCTGACACCGCTTGCATGCATCCCGCCTTTATGTGCAAAGGCAAAACGCCCCACAAAAGGCTGGTGGTTATTGGCTACCTGGTTTGCAGTCTCACTTACAAAACGGGAAAGATTTGTTATATGCTCCAGGTTATTTTCCTTCAGGCATGACTTGCCAAGTTTTATCTCAAGATTGGGTATTATTGTACACAGGTCGGCATTTCCGCATCTCTCTCCGTATCCATTTATTGTCCCCTGCACCATCACTGCACCTTTTTCCACAGCTATAATGCTATTGGCATCCGCACAGCTGCTGTGATTATGAAAATGGGCACCCAGGGGTATGTCAATACAACTTTTTACTTTTTCCACTATTACTGCAGACTCCATTGGAAGTATTCCGCCATTTGTATCGCAGATACAAACAAAATCAGCCCTGGCTTCCACGGCAGCTTCAAGAGTCTTTATAGCATATTCCGGATCTTCCCTGTAACCATCGAAAAAATGTTCAGCGTCAAAATGCACCTCGTCAAAATATTCTTTAAGATACCTTATTGTATCAGAGATCATGGATAGATTGTTTTCCATTGTAGTCTCTATTACTTTTTCTACATGTGATCTTGATGATTTTCCTACAACACAAACACCGTCTGCTCCGGAATCAATAAGTGCTTTGATGTTCTTATCTTTTTCTACTTTTATGTCCTTATATCTTGTCATGCCGAAGGCTATTATTTTTGAGTATTTGCATTTATGTGACTTAAGCCGGTCAAATAACTGCATTTCCTTGGGGTTTGATGCAGGAAATCCGACCTCGATATAATCAATGCCTATATCATCAAAGCGTTCGATAAGCTCCAGCTTATCCTTTACCGAAAATGATATATCTGCTCTCTGGACCCCGTCCCTAAGAGTAGTATCATATATATAGATCTTATTCTGTTTTTTATCTTTTTTCTCTGTCATCTGGACCGCTTTCTAAAAGTTTCGCATATATTTTATTTTGACTTTGCCAGCTGCTTCCTTGTAAATTTCATATAACCCCCGCTTGAGATGACTTTCTGTATGAAGTCAGGCAGGGGCGGGACCTTAAAGGTCCTGCCGGTTGTGATATCTTTTATCTTGCCGCTATCAAGGTCTATCTCGACTTCGTCAGAATCCTTTATATGCTCGCTTGCTTCAATGCTCACCAGTACGGGCAGCCCGGTATTTATCGAATTACGGTAAAATATGCGGGCAAATGATTTTGCTATAATAGCCTTTATGCCGCTTGCTTTTATCGATAATGGTGCATGCTCCCTTGAAGAACCGCAGCCAAAGTTTTCACCGCCCACTATTATTTTTCTTTCTTTTGCTTTTTCCTTGAAGTCCCCGTCAAGATCCTCAAAACAATGCGATGCAAGCTCGGCCTCATCGATAGTATTTAGATACCTTGCAGGTATTATCACATCTGTATCAACATTGTTGCCATATTTTATTACTCTGTCCTTTATTATCATTATATAACCTCCCCTGGTACTGCTATTCTTCCGGCAATCGCAGAAGCGGCGGCTACTGCCGGTCCGCTTAAATAGACTTCGCTCTCTGGATGTCCCATCCTTCCCACAAAATTACGGTTAGTGGTAGCGATCGCTCTTTCTCCTTCGGCAAGTATTCCCATATGGCCGCCCAGGCATGGACCACATGTAGGAGTGCTGACCACGCATCCTGCATTAACAAATATCTCAAGTAACCCTTTTTTCATTGCTTCAAGATATATCTTCTGTGTGGCAGGGATTATTATTGTCCTTATGCCCCTGCTTACCTTTTTACCTTTTAGTATTTTTGCCGCCATCTCCAGGTCCTCTATCCTGCCGTTTGTGCAGGACCCTATGACTGCCTGGTCCAATTTGATGTCTCCAAGGTCCTTTGCGTCCCTTGCATTTGAAGGCAGATGAGGCACTGCAACTTGAAGCTCAATACCTGCACAATCTATCTCAAAGACCTTTTCATAAGCAGCACCTTTGTCGCTTCTAAATATTTTATAACCGGTTTTTCCTTTTGATCTCATATACTCTTCAGTCTTTTCATCCACTTCGAATATCCCGAATTTTCCACCAGCCTCAATAGCCATATTTGCCATTGCAAACCTTGAATCCATAGATAATCCATCAATAGCTGATCCGGTAAATTCCATTGACCTGTAGAGTGCGCCGTCAACCCCTATCATACCTATGGTGTAAAGGATGAGGTCCTTTCCTGTTACCCAGTCCCGCAGGTCTCCATTATAGATAAATTTCAATGTAGAAGGCACCATAAACCATAGTTTTCCTGTGGCCATTGCTACTGCTACATCTGTACTCCCCACACCTGTAGAAGCGGCACCAAGCGCGCCATAAGTACAGGTATGAGAGTCTGCTCCGATTACCAGGTTTCCTGAAATAACCAGCCCCTTCTCCGGGAGGAGAGCATGCTCTATACCCATTTCTCCTATCTCAAAATAATTTATTATATCCTGCTCACCCGCAAAATCTCTAAGGATCTTACATTGCTCCGCCGACTTTATATCCTTATTTGGTGTGAAATGATCCGGCACCATCACTACTTTTGTATTATCAAAAACCTTGCCGGCTCCGATTTTTTTAAATTCTTCTATTGCGAGGGGCATAGTTATATCATTGCCAAGAACGATATCGACAGATGCATTTACTATTTCCCCTTCTTCCACAAACTCTTTTCCAGAGTGATCCGCAAGGATCTTCTGGGCCATAGTCTGCGGTCTCTTATTCTCATCCACTTTTTTCTCCTTTATTATTTCCGGACCTGTAAGCTCAGCGCATAATACTTCTCAGCTACCGGCTTTCAATCTATTTGCTGCATCAATATATGCTTTTATGCTTGCTTCCACAATATCAGTTGAAATACCGCTGCCCATAACTTCATTACCTCCGGCATCTACAATTATTTTTACCTGTCCTATAGCATCCCTGCCCCCGGAAACTGCCTCTATAGCATAATCTACAAGAGTAGCTCCCGTGCCTGTTATCTTATCTATTGCTTTAAATGATGCATCAACAGGTCCGTCTCCTTCGGCAGAGGCAGTCTTTAACTCGCCGTTTATCTCGATCTCTACTTCTGAACTGGCAATTATGTTTGAGCCGCTTTTTACCTTATAATCTTTAAGCAGGTAATATTCTTCGACTTCCCTCATCTCATTTTCAACTATTGCCCTGAGATCCTGCTCATTTATTGCACCCTTCTTCTCGGCAAGGCTCTTGAATCTTTCAAACGCTTTTTCAAGATCTTCTTCCCTTATTTTAATTCCGGTCTCTTCAAGCCTTTTAATAAACGCATGCCTGCCCGAATGCTTCCCAAGAATGAGTTTTGATTCTTTAAGGCCTATATCCTCGGGCCGTATTATCTCATAAGTGGACCTGTCCTTCAGCATTCCGTCCTGATGAATACCGGCCTCATGTGCAAATGCATTCCTTCCGACTATAGCTTTGTTTGGAGCAATTACATAACCGGTAAGCGATTTTACAATACTGCTTGTCCTGACGATCTCTTCTGTCCTGATATCTGTATATGCTCCAAGATCCTTTTTACGGGTATCTATGATCATGGCGACTTCTTCAAGGGATGCATTTCCTGCACGCTCACCAATACCATTTACGGCACACTCGATCTGCCTGGCCCCATGCTGGACAGCCATGAGGCTATTTGCCACTGCAAGGCCGAGATCATTGTGGCAATGCACACTCAATATTATATCTTCAATACCCCCGACATTAGCATATATATAGTCTATTAATCTGGAAAACTCATCCGGAAGGGCATACCCTACAGTATCAGGTACATTTAGTATCCCGGCGCCGTTCTTTATGGCTGTCTCAAACATCCTGCAAAGAAAATCCCAGTCGCTCCTCGTGGCATCCATAGCAGAAAATTCCACCATGTCGGTATACTGCCTGCTTCTTTTAACGGCCCTTCCAGCCATCTCCAGAGCTTCTTTCCTGGTCTTTTTAAACTGATATCTGAGATGGATATCAGAAGATGAAATAAAAGTATGTATGACTGGTTGTTCTGCATCCTTCAGGGCCTGCCCGGCAGAATCTATATCCCTGTCGTTCGCTCTGGCAAGAGCCGCTACGGCCCTGCCTTTTACTCTCCTGGATACTTCCCGGACCGATTCAAAATCACTTTCAGATGAAATAGGAAAACCTGCTTCTATAATATCTACATTAAGTCTTGAAAGCTGCTCTGCTATCTCCAGCTTCTCCTTTACATTTAAATGTATGCCGGGAGCCTGTTCCCCGTCCCTTAGAGTAGTATCAAATATATATATCTTATTTTTCATCACAAACACATACTCTGTTTCTTTTTATTATAGATTGACTATATTAATATTCTTAAATCCGGTATCCTCCCTGAAACTATCAAGCATCTCATTTGTAACTTCACTGTCAAGGTTGAGCCCCATTACGGCAGCGCCGCTCATCTTTTTCCTGCCCACATGCATTGCGGCAATATTTACACCTAATTTTCCAAAAGCTGTGCCTATCTTGCCGATCTGGCCAGGAACATCATCATATCTGATAAATGCCATATGTGGTGAGGGCACCATATCTATCTCAAATTTATCAATAGCAATAAATCTTGGTATATTCTTTTTGCCGGTCACAGTTCCCGAGATCGAAAGTCCGCTGTCCGGGCCCTTCCCGTTAACAGTGATAAGATTGACATAATCACTTGACTGGCTGCTTTTCTCTATTTTTACCTTAAGGCCCGCCTCCCTTGCAATAAGGTCCACATTTATCATGTTCACACTTTCTGCGGTATATTTTTTGAATATTCTTACAAGTATCATCGAAGTCAGCACTCTTGTATCATATTCAGATACTTTTCCATGATAACCAATATCAATACTATCCATATTTCCCTCAAATAGACTGGTAAACAGACTTCCCATATTCTCTGCAAGTTCAAAGAATGGTGACAGCACTTCCATTTCCTCCGGTCTTACCGCTGGTGCATTTACGGGAAATGCTGCGGTCCCGCCATTAAGCACCTCGATAACCTGATCGGCGATCACTGTGCCCGCACGGCTTTGCGCCTCTTCCGTAGATGCTCCGAGATGAGGAGTGCACACTACTTTGTCCATCCCAAATACAGGAGAATCCGTACATGGTTCCGCTTCATACACATCAAGTGCCGCTCCGCCTATCTGGCCCTCCCTTATGGCTTCAGCCAGGTCCTTTTCCACTACTATGCCTCCTCTGGCTACATTCAGGACCACGGTTCCTTTCTTCATCTTATTAAACTGTTTTTTATCAAACATGCCCAATGTTTCTTTATTCTTAGGGAGGTGAATCGAAATAAAGTCAGCAGCACTATATATATCTTCAAGTTTATTTGCTTTTACTATCCCCAGTTCCTTAAATCTATCCCCGGAAACAAAGGGGTCATAAGCAGTCACTTTCATGCCAAGGCCGATCACCTTTTTAGCTACAAGGCCCCCTATCTGCCCAAAACCTACTATGCCGAGCGTCTTCCCCTCGATTTC
This sequence comes from uncultured Actinomycetota bacterium, assembly GCA_964427165.1. Lineage (GTDB taxonomy): Bacteria > Actinomycetota > Humimicrobiia > Humimicrobiales > Humimicrobiaceae > M55B120. Next base: position 5,858 of record CAYRTF010000021.1, read on the forward strand.
AATACCCTTGAATTTTGATTTCTCCCATTTTCCTTCCTTAAGTGAATAATTGGCCTCAGGTATTTTACGCGCAAGTGAGAGCATGAGTGCGATAGTATGCTCAGCAACTGTAACCGCATTACTCGCAGGGGCATTAACAACGATTATTCCTTTTTTTGTTGCGGCTGGCAGGTCTATATTATCAACACCTATACCGGCCCTTCCGATGATCTTCATATTATCTGCATTCTCTATAATATCAGGAGTAAGCCTGGTAGCGCTCCTTATTATTATGGAGTCATATTCTCCTATATCCGCTTTTAGCTGTTCAGGAGCAAGACCCTTTTTCTCCACCACATCGAAATGTTTCTTTAATTTCTGTATTGCTTCTTCAGCAAGTCCGTCAGCAATAAGTACCTTTTTTTTCATTTTATCCACCATCTGTTTTTAGATAATTATTTTCACTAAATACTTTCTGCGCAGCAGTTATGCCTGCTCCAATTTCAAAATCATAACCAAGGTCGGCCAGCGTCATCTCCAGAGCGGAGACCGCTGTGATAACATCAAACATCCCGACATATCCCAGATGGCCGATCCTTATTATTTTCCCTGCTATCTTACCCTGGCCGCCAGCAATGGTAACACCGTACTTTACACGCATTATCTTTACCAGCTCTTTACCGTCAAGCCCCCGGGGTACTTTGATAGCCGTAACCGAGAAACCTCTTTGGCCCGGTTCTGCCACTAGAAATTCAAGCCCAAGGGCCACAGCTGCTTCCTGCGTGGCCATCGCAAGTATCCTGTGTCTTTCAAACATATTCTCAAGACCTTCCTCGAACAGGAGATCAAGAGCCTTATTCATCGCCACAATTATGGAAATACCAGGGGTCCATGGAGTCTGGTTTTTTTGAAGAGCGGTTTTTGCTGCCCTCAGGTCAAAATAGAACCTCGGTATATCCGAGACCTCAACAGCCTTCCAGGCTTTCTCGCTTATACTTACAAATGCAATACCTGTCGGTGCGCTTATGCCCTTCTGTGAACCTCCTATGACTATATCTATGCCCCAGCCGTCTGCATCAAAATCTGAAGCTGCCAGCCCGCTTATTGCATCTACTATAAAAAGCGCAGGATAATCCTTTACGATTTTACCCATTGCCATAATATCATTTAAGGCTCCCGTGGAAGTCTCGCTGAACTGGGCCATAACTCCCCTTATGTCTTTTTCTTTATCCAGGGTTTTTTTAATATCTTCAGGATCCGCTGCCTCTCCCCAGCCGTAATCAAGAGAGATGACCTCAAGACCATACGCCATACTGATCTTCTTGAATCTTTCCCCGAAATTTCCAATGCTAACCACAAGCACCTTATCACCTTTTTTGAAAGAGTTCGTGATGGCCGTTTCCATTGCACCCGTGCCGGAAGAAGTCAG
>CAYRTF010000021.1:7275-14020 GCA_964427165.1 uncultured Actinomycetota bacterium
TTTCAGTAGTCTCACTGAATATTTTCCCGAATTCTGGAGATCTGTGATGCATCAGGGGTTTTCCATGCTCGCTGAGGACATCTTCAGATATCGGGGTCGGCCCCGGTGTCATAATATACTTTTTTATCATTTCTTTCCTTCTTTCGAAACAAGGTTTACTAATTATTGAAATCCATTTATCCTTTTACTCCGCGCATACAGGCTATCTTTCCTGTCCTGACCAGCTCAAGTATGCCAAAGGGTCTCAGGAGGTCCTCCAGCGCTTTCACCTTCCTATTGCTTCCGGTTATCTCTACCACAAGTGATTTTTTACCCACATCTACAATATTGACCCTGAATATATTAACGATCTCCAGTATCTCCGGACGCGTTTTAGAATCAGCGCTGACTTTAATAAGGACAAGCTCCCTTTCCACTATATTCGAAGGGTCCAATTCCTGGATCTTTATTACATTGATCAGCTTGTATAATTGCTTGGTTATTTGCTCGATGCTGTGATTTTCAGCATTGACAACCAGCGTAATCCTCGAAATAGCATTATCATCGGTGGGTCCGACAGCAAGACTTTCTATATTAAAACCCCTCCGGCTAAAGAGCCCGGCTACTTTTGCCAGGACACCTGCCTTGTTTTCTACCATTACTGATATTATATGTTTCATATCGCACCTACTTACTTTCTATCATATTGTCTATGGATGCTCCCGGAGTGACCATCGGAAACACATTTTCCTCCCTGTCTATCCAGAAGTCGACAAGCACAAGCCTGTTGATCTTGAGAGCTTCCTTTATCGCACCTTCTACCTCTTCCTTCTTCTTGACTCTTATGCCTGTGCCTCCGTATGCTTCTACCAGCTTAACAAAATCCACACAATTATGTACGCAGGTCTGAGAATATCTGCTTTCCCAGAATAACTCCTGCCACTGTCTTACCATTCCAAGATAGCCATTATTTAAAAGCATTATCTTGACAGGTATCTTATTGGCTGTGGCTGTCGCCATCTCCTGGGACACCATCTGTATGCTGCCATCTCCCGCAATATCTATTACTGTGCTGTCCGGCATCCCGATCTTAGCTCCTATAGCGGCTGGAAATCCAAAACCCATGGTTCCCAGCCCTCCAGATGTCAGCAGCCTGCGCGGTTCCCTGTATTTATAATACTGGGCGGCCCACATCTGGTTCTGGCCAACTTCGGTACATATTATCGCATCTCCTCCGGTCAGCTGGTCGATCTTTTCTATTATATAGCCCGGTTTTATTTTTAAGGAATCCCTATTATATTTTAGCGGATGATCCTTCTTGAGCTCTGCTATCCTTTTGCGCCATATTCTCCTGTCGGCTTTTCCTTTCTTTGTTTCCAGCTCCCTGTATGCTATATCAAGATCTGCCAGCACCCTTTTTGCGTCCCCTACTACCGGCACATCTGCTTTGATATTCTTTCCTATTTCTGCCGGGTCGATATCAATATGGATGACAGCGGCATTTCTGGCAAATTCAGATAGCTTTCCAGTGACTCTATCATCAAACCGTACTCCTACCGCTATTATCAGGTCAGTCTCGGTAAAAGCAATATTTGCATATTTTGCACCGTGCATCCCTGCCATTCCAAGCGAAAGGTCCTCAGTCTCGGGATAACATCCTTTGCCCAGGAGGGATGTTATAACCGGTGCCTTTATGGTCCTTATCAATTTCCGCAACTCATTGCTGGCTCCGGATGAGATTATTCCTCCACCGGCAAACACGACTGGCCTCTTACTTCTGTAGATCCTTGCTGCTGCTTCCTTTATCTGTTTTTTATTACCTTTCATCGTTGGCCTATATCCTGCCAGCTTCAATGTGGCCCTGATGTCCTCATCTATCATCGCATTGGATATGTCTACAGGTATATCGATAAGGACCGGTCCGGGCCTTCCGGTAGAAGCTATATAAAAAGCTTCCTTTATGATGGTAGGAAGTTCTTCCGGATCCTTTACCAGATAATTATGTTTGGTTATCGGTGCCGTTATGCCTGTTGTATCTGCTTCCTGAAAAGCATCCGTTCCTATCAGGGGACGGGCCACCTGCCCTGTTATTGCCACCATAGGTATGGAATCCATATAAGCATTTGCTATCCCCGTTATCAGGTTGGTTGCACCGGGACCGGATGTCGCCATGCATACTCCTGTTTTTCCAGTGGCCCTTGCATAACCATCCGCCGCATGAGCCGCGCCTTGCTCATGTCTTACAAGTATATGTCTTATATTACTGTCAAATAAAGCATCATAAATGGGTATTACCACGCCGCCGGGATAGCCAAAGATCACTTCGACTCCCTCATCCTTTAAACACTTTATCAACATCTGCGCACCATTGATCTTACTCATGGCAACCACCCCCTATATTTGTAACAACTTTATAACAATCTGATAATTGCCTAATTATAGCATTATCGGTTCCATTTTCAATCTTAAAAAATAAATTTATCCTCACCTGAGCACCGCCCCTTCTGCCGCTGACTGGACCAGTTTAGAGTACCTCGAGAGATAACCTTCTTTTATCTTGATCTCCGGCGGACTCCATTTGGAAAGTCTTCTTTTTATTTCCTCCTCAGGCACAAGAAGATCTATGCTGTTTTTAGAAATATTTATCTCTATCATGTCCCCTTCCTCGACTATGGCAATAGGTCCCCCTGCCTGTGCTTCAGGGGATATATGACCTATGGAAGCTCCTTTTGTGGCACCGGAAAATCTCCCATCAGTTATCAGGGCAACATCCTTATCCAGCCCGATGCCGGCTATTGCCGAGGTAGGCGCCAGCATCTCCCTCATGCCGGGACCACCCTTCGGCCCTTCATATCTTATGACTATCACATCACCGGATTTTATCTCTCCGTTCATTATGGCATCCAGTGAATCTTCTTCACTTTCAAATACTCTTGCCCTCCCCTTGTGCCGGTACATGGAAGGGTCTACCGCAGATCTTTTTACAACACAGCCCGATGGCGCTATATTTCCAAATAGTATCGCAAGCCCTCCATCTTTTAAATAGGGCTCCGCTACAGTATGTATGACTTCAGTATTTTTAATATCGGCCCCGGAAATATTGTCTGCAGTATTTTTACCTGTCACGGTCATAGTCTCTCCACTAAGCATGCCGTTTTTATATAATTCATTCATCACTGCTTCTACCCCGCCTGCGGTATAAAGGTCCTCCAGATGATGTTTTCCTGCCGGACTCAATTTACATAGATTTGGGGTCCTGTCACTGATCTCGTTTACAAGCTCAAGTGAAAATGGCACTTCTGCTTCATTTGCCATGGCGGGAAGATGAAGTATGGTATTTGTTGAACATCCAAGCGCCATATCAACAGCAAGTCCATTCCTTATTGCTTTTTCATTTACTATATCTCTTGGTCTGAGATCTTTCTCTACCAGTTCCATTATTTTTATTCCGGCAGTCTTTGCCAGCCTGAGCCTTTTAGAGAATACTGCAGGTATCGTCCCGTTACCCGGAAGGGCTATGCCTATCGCTTCAGAAAGGCAGTTCATGGAATTTGCTGTAAACATACCGGAGCAGCTTCCACATGTTGGACAGGCTTCTTCCTCTATTTCAGCCATATCATCATCGTTTAATTTTTTCTTCTGATATTTCCCTATCGCTTCATAGCATGTACTGTAATCTATATCTTCCCCCTGGAATTTTCCAGCGAGCATCGGTCCCCCGCTTATGACTATTGAAGGAATATTGAGCCTTAAGGCAGCCATTATCATCCCTGGAACTATTTTATCGCAGGATGGTACCAGGACCAGCCCGTCAAAAGGATGCGCCATAGAGACTGCTTCTATGCTGTCAGCGATTATCTCCCTGGTCGCAAGGGAATATTTCATTCCTACATGATTCATCGCTACACCATCGCATACGCCGATGGTTGCAAATTCCTGCGGTGTACCGCCAGCCATCCTTATTCCTGCCTTGACCGCTTCGGTGACACTCCTCAGGTGTATGTGGCCAGGAATGAGTTCATTAAAAGAATTAACCACACCTATTATGGGCCTGCTTATTTCCAGGTCCGTAAATCCGAGGGATTTGAATATTGAACGGTGAGGCAATCTTGTTACACCTTTTTTCATATTGTCACTTCTCAATTTTCCTCCTTTTTAGCTGTAATTTTATAAAAAACCATACGCAAAGCTTGAACCTTTGAAAATAGATTACAGGATTTTTAAAGAAATGGAGAGAGAAAAATACCCTGCAACTAGGATATAATACCCACAAGCAGGACAACTATTAGGATAATGACCACGCCAGAAGATACTCCGGTAGTCTGGCAATTTCCAGAGTATGTTTTTTTTACAAATTTTGTAAACAAAGCTCCAGCGTTTTTCATTTTTCAGTGTCCATATTCCATATCAAAATTCCAGATGCTTAATAATAGCATAGATGCAGGGCTAAAACAATTAAAGGATCGTCATTTTTTTATGATAAGCAAACGGGATCCAATTTGTTTCTTTGGATCCCGTATATACTAATTATGTTTCCACCCATTCTATTTATAGGACCGGGCAGTATTCAATTGAATATTAGATCTTATTACCGCAGCTGCTGCAGAATTTTTCTCCATCTTTTACCACATTCCCACAATTCGGGCAGAATTTACCGCCGCCTTTAGCTTTCTTTTCTTCTGATTTAGCTTTCGGTGGTTCTGCCTTAGGGGCAGCTGCCGGTGCTGCAGGGGCTCTTTTCTTTCTAACAACAAGGATTATTATTACCGCTATAATCGCTATAAATAAAAAGCCTCCACATACTCCAATAATTATTTTAACGAGAGTGGATAATCCGCCGCTCTCTTCTCCAGCAGCAGTTCCGGATTCTGTCTTTCCAGCTGTAGCTGCGGATTCATCAGCAGTCTCCGGCTCTACAATAGTTATTGTCTGCTCTTCCTCTATCGGGACATCCTCTCCCCTGTTTATTGCTTCCTGAGATTTTGACCTGTATTCCTGCGCCTGCAGGTGCCTCTGATTTAGGTTTAAAATCGCATTGAAATGCTCGATAGCTTTTGAATAATGCTTCAACCTGTAGTTTACCAGGCCCTGTCTGAATTCCTCGTCTACCATGCCAAGAGCATTCGTGACGCCATTCCTGCTAAGCATCTCCTTGACATCATTGGACGGCCTTAAATAGTTGTTTGTATAATCTGTACCCATAGTAAGGATCCCTATTACTTCGCCATTGTCATTAAGTACCGGGCCTCCGCTATTACCTTCTCTTGCTGAACCCTGGATCTGCATGACCTCGGTTCCTGAAAGCATTATCTTTCCGCTAAGATTGCCATTGGTTATAGTAGGATTTAAAACATTCTGCTGTCCTATATCAGAGGTCCACGGATAACCGATAATAGTAAGTGAATCCTGTATCTCTACCGAGGATGAATCGCCTATAATAACGGATGAAAGAGCCCTTCCGGTCTGTGGCTGTATCCTTATCAGAGCAATATCTCTTTGCTCCCAGCCGCTAAAATCTATAAGCTCTGCACGGATAAAAGTATCTATATTGCTCGGATCATCCGGTATGCCGGCATTCGCTGTATTGAACTGCACATATACTTCCATATCATAATCGCCGCCATCGTAACCTTCCACTTTTGTATTTTCATAGGCCCAGTTCCAGTCTGCATCGGTCCAGCCATCCAGCTGACTGCCATAGGTATCGGTAAGATACGTATAGATAAGGTCATATTTAAAATCAGCTGTGCTGATCTCCACCATATGCCCGGCAGTTACGATATGTCCCGTATCCGGGTTTACGCTAAAGCCGGTACCCACAAAGGCCCAGTAGTACGCATTGCTCCAGACATTATCCCAGGGATCAAGGACATAACCCCAGAAATAGGTCGTAATAAAACAAACTGCTGGCTGTGTCAATATAACTCTATCCTGGGATGTCAGCTCATAAGTATCGGACTGCGCTGATAACATCCCGGCAAAACTCAGTATCATAGCCATGACAATAAGAAATACCGCCAGTTTTAAAATTTTTTTTGCCATAACATCTCCCTTAATATGTCTTTTATTGTTTCAGAATTTAAATTTTAGTTCTTATAAATAAGAATTATATTTTTTTTTCGTTATATCGTCAATAAACATCAAGTTTTTATCTATCTTTTAATACCTTCCTGTAATAATCCACATATTTCTCGATGATAGTTTTACTGTCAAACTTTTTAGCTCTTGCTCTTGCCGCCAGACCCATCTTGACCCTGTTTTTTTTACTGGCCAGGACCGCCACCGCAGCCTTGCTCATCGATTTGATATCATCCGGATCACATATGTACCCGCTGACGCCATGCTCCACCACTTCTTTAAGACCGCCAATACTGGTCCCTATCACAGGCACCTCACAACTCATTGCTTCCAATGCCGAGAGTCCGAAACTTTCACTTTTTGAAGGAAGCATATAAAGATCGCTGATATTTAGAAGAGGTATTATATCATCCTGCCTTCCCATAAATATGACCCTGCCTTCAAGACCGAGTTTTGATACCAGGCTCCTGATCCTGCACATCTCAGGACCGTCGCCCACAAGCAGGAGCTTTGTTTTTACTTTTTTACTTATATTGCAAAATACTTTTATTACACTGCCTATCCGTTTCACGGGCCTGAAATTAGATATATGTATAATCACATTATCATCAGGCTCTATCATGTCCAGGTTTTTGCGGTTTCCATCTTTTTTATACACTTCCGTATCTACAAAATTATATATCACTTC
>CAYRTF010000022.1:0-5584 GCA_964427165.1 uncultured Actinomycetota bacterium
GGTAGTGCCTCAAACCCGCACCAGTAAAGGGTTTCAGAGTTTCGTGAAGGCCACAAAGAAATTAATAAAGAGGAGGTAAATAACATGGCCGAAGAATACAAGGTGGATCTGGAGCTTGATCTTAAGGGACTATTATGTCCGCTTCCAGTGGTAAAAGTCAGTCAGAGCATTAAAAATGTACCAGTGGGCGGGATTATAAAGGCAGTTGCAACAGATATTGGAGCCCTTGCTGACTTCCCTTCCTGGGCTAGAACTACCGGAAATGAAGTCTTGAAAACAGAGCGTATAGACAAAGATCTAATTTTCTATATTAAAAGGGTGAAATAATATGGATACTTTTTCATTTATAGTAGCTGGAATAATGGTTTATGTAGCAGTTGCTGTATTTATTAGCGGTATGATATACCAGATAACCGGCTGGTTTAGGGCCCCAAAGTCTTCTGTGAGGCTTGGGCTCTTTCCCAGACCAAAGACAAAGACCGGAAGATTTTTTAAGGTCCTTAAAGACTCATTTTTTTTTCCCCAGTCTTATTCCGTTGACAAAGTTACCTGGATCCTTACTATAGTCTTTCATGGATCACTTCTCGTGATCCTTCTGGCCCATTTCAGGTTGGTCCGTGAATTTACACCGCTTGTAAAGCTTCTGGGAGTAGAGGGCATGGACACCCTTTCTGCACTTGGAGGGAAGACTCTGGGAATAATAATAATATTTCCGGTACTTTTTTATCTTTTTAGAAGATTTGTGACTCCCCACAAGGACCTCTCTGTGCCTGAAGATTATTTTCTGGTGATAATTCTTATATGCATTATCGCTTTTGGGGACCATCTAAGATTCTTTGGTGATTTTCATGTAGCTGATTACCGTGAATATGTGCAGAGCCTGCTGGTGTTTAAACCATATTATCCGGAAGCTATTGCAAATTCAGGTTCAAAAATAGTCCTGAGTCTCCACGTGATGTTTGTGAACATATTAGTAATATATTTCCCATTCAGCAAATTAATGCATATCGTCGGTACTTTTGCTGCAAATAAAGTAAGGAGTGATTAGCAGTGGATAGTGAAAATAGAGAAGCCTTAAAAAAAGTCTTAAAGGCAAAGATCAATAGACAGCTCCTTTATTATTTGGATCTATGCGCAAGGTGTTCGATCTGTAAAGACGCCTGCCACCAGTATAATGTTACCAAGGATGTGCTGTATCTTCCTGCTTACCGTGCGGAGCTTATAAGGAGGATCTATAAGAAATACTATTCCCCCATCGGCAGGATCTTCCCTAAATTCTATGAGGGAAAAGATATTGATGACGAGAAGCTGTTGGATGAATTGTATACGACAGCATATGCATGTACTGGTTGCAGAAGATGCATGTATTTCTGCCCCTTTAGCATTGATACCACATGGATGCTCGGGGTCGCCAAAGAGATACTCAATGCCGCCGGAAGGAGCTCTTCCATACTGGCCGAGTTAGCTGGCGCTTCAATAGAAAAAGGTAAGAATATTGACCTGTACAAGGATATAATGATCGATGTCCTAAAAGATACAGAAAAGGAAATCCAGGAAAAAACCGGTGACAAAAATGCCTCACTTCCTATTGATAAGGAAGGTGCGGATATATTATACGTGGCTCTTGCAGGAACACATACTATAATACCGGCTGCAATTATCTTCCATGAAGCAAAAAAGAATTGGACCCTTTCTTTATTTGAAGCAGCCAATTATGGGTACTTCCTGGGAGATTCCAATAAAGCCAGACAGATAGCAGCAAGGATAGTCGATGAAGCTAAGGCACTAAAAGTAAGGGAAGTCATAATCACTGAATGTGGTCATGCCTACCGTGTGATGAATTTCCTGTATGAAACATGGGCAAAGGAAAAGCTGCCTTTTAAAGTCACTGGTATCGTGGAAGCCATCAGTAAGTATGTTGACAATGGGGAGATCAAATTGAATAAGGGAAGTTTTACAGAACCTATTACTTATCATGATCCCTGCCAGGTTGGAAGAAATGCCGGATTCTTCGATGAGCCGCGAAAAATAATGAACATTGTGGCTGCAGACTTCAGGGAGATGACGCCCAACAGGGAAAAGAACTGGTGCTGCGGAGGTGGAGGCGGTCTTGTAGCAAATCCCGAACTAGAAGATTTCAGGCTCAAAACCGGGAAATTAAAAATCGACCAGATAAAAGAAACTGGTGCAGGATCTATAGTCAGCCCCTGTGAAAATTGCAGGCTGCAGCTGGATAACTTGAACCAGAAATACGATATCGGACTTGAGATAAAGTCACTTATGGATTTTGTGGTAGATGCGATGCCTCTCCCGGGAAATTCAAAAAAATAACCTTTATGGTTTTTTGAATTTTGCCTCTTCGTGAAGTGGATGAGGCATTACCGGCTCTATTACAGTGGCTCCAAATACTTTATCGATTTCCTCTTCAATATCTGTTCCAGATGGAACTTTATGATCCTCGATATAATAGTCTTCACCCTTTTTGTATATGGGATACTGCTTTATGGTTCCATCCGCAAGCCTTGATCTCATAAAATACACAAATTCTCTTTTTTCATTCATTTAACCCTCTCGTATTATGATCGTACAGTATTTTTGTCAGCATAATATCTATATTATATTTTGCCTTAAAAGAAATATAAATCTTTTATTATTATTGCGGAAGTCTTTTTATTTATATTGATTTCTGGTAAAATTTTTAAAATTTTTATTATAAATTAATACTATAAACTGATAAACTTTTTATAAATAAAAAATACTTAAAGAAGATATAGTTAATACCAAATGAAGCAAATATATATTTAATGAATAGCAAAAAAGCAGGGAAGTGTCCAAAAATAAAACTGCCTCTGGTACTGGGCATAATTGTGCCAGTTACGATATTTGGATTATATTTCGGATATACCAGGATCTTCAGTAATAATATCAATAATATTAATACAATATTTTCAGGAGAAAGTCTCTACACGATAGTTGATGATATTGGCTATTCAGGAGATCCCGGTCTCCTTCTTATGGTTAAAGCTGATATTTTAGCTGATATTGAAAAACAGGATTCTATAGAGGAAATCAATACTATGGTATCAAGCTCTGTGGAAACTGAAAGCAAACTGATAAGAGAACAGGGGCTTAGAGAAGAAAAGGCTAAAAGCAATACCTCTGTAGAAAATAAGGATGACCGGGCCGATCAGGATAATACAGATTCCTCATCTGCAGATAATCCATCTACCAGGGAAGCTGCTGATGTGCAGGGAGTAAGCTATGTTGAGTCTCAGATGATACACTTGATCAATTCTATAAGATCAAGCCATGGTCTTCAGCTTCTTGAGCCCAATCCCATACTCAATAGTATCGCAAGGTCCAGGAGCCGGGATATGCTGAACCGGGGTTATTTTTCCCATTATACTCCTGAAGGCAAAAACATTTTTAATATACTTGTTGAAAATGGGGTAATGTATGCCTGCGGCGCTGAAAATCTTAGTCAGGCATCACCTCCCTCCTGGGGAAGTCCTGAAGCAGTTGTCAATAACTGGATGAGCAGCGGTGCACACCGCGCAAACATGCTGAACCCCCACTATGGCCAACTCGGTCTTGGAGTCGTGGACAGTGGAAACAGAAGGATCATTACACTTATTCTTATAAATAGATGATCATTGTTCTTTTTACTACACTTTAGTAGACTTATTTTTTAAATCGATCCTTTCAGGTAGCCGCTTTGAGGTTATCTGTTTATTTCTAGAATTTTGACCAGAAATCATATTTGGGGATTATGGTAATAGCTGGAGGATAAAAATAGATGAAGAAGACGATTGTATTTTCATTTTTTCTCACATTTCTGATCATTGTACTCGCATGTACTTCACAGGCTCCTGAAAAGGATGCGGCGCTTCCTTTTGACCGCCTTTCAGGGATCCCGGAGGATGCGGTAAAGATCAAACCGGGGGATGATCTTTTTCCTCCCATACTCCACTTGGATCTCTGGCATGAACCCGTACCCATGTCGTCTACCATTAATTCCAAAGGAGGAGAGGATTCTCCTTTCATTACTCCTGACGGCAAGGATCTCTATTTCTTCTTTACCCCGGATGTCTCCAGGGATGCAAGTCTGCAGCTAATGGATGAAGTCACCGGGATCTACTGGTCAAAATCAGACGGGGATGATTGGACGGAGCCCACAAGGGTCATGCTCCAGGAGAGAGGAAAACTCTCGCTTGATGGTTGTTTGTTTGTCCAGGGTGATGTGATGTGGTTCTGCTCGGCAAGAGAAGGAAACATGAAGGAGATAGATTTCTATATTGCACGACTGAAAGACGGCAGGTGGACCGATTGGGAAAATGCCGGGAAGCTCTTGAATGTAGACTATGATATTGGTGAGCTCCATATCACCTCTGATGGGAATCAGATATACTTCCATTCTAAAAGAGCGGGAGGTATTGGAGATATGGATATCTGGGTGACCAGCAAGATAGACGGAGTTTGGCAGGAACCTGAGAATGTACCAATAATAAATTCACAGGGATTAGATGGCTGGCCCTTTGTTTCGGAAGACGGAAAGGAACTCTGGATAACCCGCATACATAATGGTTGTCCGGGAATATTCAGGTCTATCAGGGATACCGGAGAAAGCTGGAGCGAACCCGAACTTATAATCTCGCAATTTGCGGGAGAAGCTTCCCTCGATAATGAGGGCAATATTTATTTCACGCATCACTTCTACAAGGACAGCATAATGCTTGAAGCAGACATTTATGTAGCTTATAAAAAATAGTAATAATTTTTAAGATTTAAAGGAAGTCTATAATGTATAATATCACAGTACTGGGTGCAGGCTATATGGGAAGCGCCATCACATTCCCACTATCAAGGAATAATAAGGTAAAGCTCTGGGGGACCTGGCTCGATGACAGGATAATAGAGGAATGCATCGGCGGCCAGCATCCAAAATTAAAAGAGGCCCTTCCCTCTTCGGTGGACCTGTTTTACTCAAAGGAGCTTGCAGAAGCTTTAAAAGATGCAGATATAGTATTTATGGGTATATCAAGCGAAGGTTTTCTTCCTGTATTTAAGAAACTCTTAGAGGCGCTTGACCATAATATATATATCTATACCCTGACAAAAGGTTTTGTCGATGACAATGGCACTATCAAGAGGACAAGTATCGCTGCGAAAGAACTGCTGGATGATAGATTTCCCGGAGATCCTTTTCTATGGACCTCTGTTGGCGGTCCGGTAAAGGCTCTTGAAATATGCAGGTCGGTTCCAACTGTTAGCGTATACGCTGCCAGTTCAGGAAAAATGACCGATATAGCCTCCGGTTTCTTTACCGATTATTACAGGATAATACACACCGGCGATATTGCCGGAGTTGAATTGTCTGCCGATTTTAAGAATGTCTATGCTACAGGTATGGGAATAATCGATGGACTTTATGGACCGGAAATGGCAGGTAATTACCATAATTTCAGCTCACTTGTATTCAATCAGAGCATCCTTGAGATAGCCGGGATCGTTGAGGCGGAAGGTGGAAAGAAAACTACTGTTTTTGATAATGCGGGTATCGGCGACCTTTATACAACTTCACAAT
>CAYRTF010000022.1:5594-7509 GCA_964427165.1 uncultured Actinomycetota bacterium
GTAAATTTGGAGAATTTATTGGAAGCGGCAAACCACCCGAAAAAGTTTATAACGAAATGCTTGAAGCCGGAGAGCTGGCCGAAGGCTATCATACATTAAGGCTGGGAAAGTCCTGGCTTGAAAATAATCATAAATATCTGCTTGATAAGCTGCCGCTCTTCAATATAATCCACAGCATAATATTTGAGGAAAAGAATCCATTAAAGGAACTTGCAAGTCTCCTAAAAAAACTTTAAAAGGCAAACAGTTTTAACAAAAGATACCGGACATGTCACTCTTTCAAAGTTTCCGATTTTGCTGCCATAAGAGTAATAAATGCCGAAAATATTGATGCCATAAGCTGCAATAGCGGAGATATCATTATCATCAGTACCAGCCATCCTATAAAACTTATTCTTGGGTCAAAAAGTATCATGGGATGGCCAAAATTTACAAAATCTTCTGCCGGATCAAATAACATCGGGAAAGTAGTTCCCCATATTGCAAGCATTATGACCAGTGTGGCTCCTGCACAAAAAAGACTATATATTAGTATTTTAGACAGTATTTTTTTCCGGTCCTCATAAAGTGCCTGCGCCCTCTTTGTACCATACCATCCCACTACAAAACCGAACAATATATTGAGGATGGGAACTCCCATACCGATACCGCTTAAGACTGTAAAAATAATAACTGCTATCAGTATTAATATCCAGAAACGGATTGTAAATATTTTATTCAATTACTCTCCAATCTTATGATTAGTATAGAGACTTCTTATTAGTACACCTCATCATCAGCAAAATAAAACGCTGGGGAATGGAAAGCTTATTTTACTTAGGTTCGTATAATTATGAGGCCTGAGTCTCTGGTTTTTTAAAATTCTGGAGTAAAACATCAGGAGAACCAGATAATTCTGCTTCATATAAAAATATGGTTGCGCAAAACAGCACAACTCCTCAGGTCCTTTGAGATCGATCAGGTCCTTGGTCCTCTTACCACCTGACCGCTCCGCAAGCTTTTATCAGAATACCAAGAATAATAGATATTCTTGAAAATATCCTCATACCAGGCTCCCGTAGTAGTTTCTTTGGCCTAAAATTCCTTCAGTGAGGAAACTAGCATTATTAGAATGATCGTATCATTTATATGCTTTGAGTGCTGCTATGGCAGTGCTATGTTGGTATTACTTTATTTTATAACTATTTTATATAATACTATCATGTAATTTAACCAAATAAAATAATTTTCCCTATTTTTCAAGAATTTATTTTTACCTTTTGATTTTTTTTACAAAAACAACATTTATCATTTTAAAATTTTACTTATTCCTTTATAATCATCACTGATTTAATAAGTATTATCCCATTTAGATCTATATGTACTTTAAATTAGTCTTAGAAGTTCTCGGAGGGCTTGCTTTATTTATTTTTGGAATCAATAGATTAAGCAGTAGTCTCCAGAAAATCACGTCAAATCGATTAAAATCCGTTATAAATATAGTTGCCAAGAAATCATGGTCCACTGTTCTGGTGGGAATGTTTACAACAATGCTGATACAAAGCAGCAGCGCCACATCTGTTATGACAGTCGGTTTTGTAAATGCAGGACTTATGACACTAAGACAGGCAATAGGTATTGTCATGGGTGCAAATATCGGCACCACTATTACTGCCCAGATAGTTTCCTTCAAGATAGACATTCTGACATTCCCTCTTATTATCATTGGATTTTTAATGCATTTTATTGCAAAGAGGCAAAGGCTCAAAAATATTGGTATGACCATAATAGGACTTGGTATCCTATTTTTGGGTATGACAATTATGAAAGGCGCCCTCGGTCCATTACAGGATAATGAGAGTTTCAGGACTTTCCTATTATTGTTTAGCAAGAATCCCTTTTATGGAATACTCGCAGGTTTGGGACTTACCGTACT
>CAYRTF010000022.1:7519-13968 GCA_964427165.1 uncultured Actinomycetota bacterium
GTACTCCTGCAAAGCAGTTCAGCCACGATCGGTCTTTTAATAGCCCTGGGCTCAGCCGGTCTGCTTCCTATTGAAGCGGCCATCCCTATCCTTATAGGTGATAATATCGGAACCTGCTCGACTGCGCTTATTGCAAGTATCGGTACCACCATAACAGCAAAAAGAACTGCCTTCTCTCATCTTTTGTTTAATCTATTTGGTACAATTATTTTCTTCCTGATCCTGTATGTATTCAGGCTCCAGCCTTTCATTATTAACTTTTCTGGTAATAGTGTGCCGCATCAGATCGCTAATATTCATACTTCTTTTAACATTGTTACAACAGTTGTCCTATTCCCCCTGATAGGTTTCTTTGAAAAAATCGTAGTAAAGCTCTTTCCCGGAAAAGATATTACCGTGCATAAGAACGCCCTGTACCTGGACAAAAGGCTTATCCTGACCCCGCCGCTTGCACTGGAACAATCCAGGAAGGAACTTGCCCGTGTGACAAAAATAGCTCATACCATGCTGAAACTTTCTTTTGAGAGACTCGGCAAAAGAGATACGCTTATCGAAAAGAAGATCCTTGATAGGGAATCCGCAATTGACAGCATTACAGAGGATATAATAAGATACCTCACCAGGGTATCCCAGAAAACCCTCGGAATGAGATTGTCAAATCAACTTACAAATCTACTGCATATTGCCTATGATGCTGAGAGGACAGGGGATCATGCCGAGAGTATACTTTATCTTATAAGGGTCAAGGAAGACAACAATATGATACTTAGCACAGTGGAGACTGAGGAACTTAATAAAACACTTGATAAGGTTGATTATATGTTTAAAACTCTTCTCGTAGGAATGGAGGATGACAGCCTGGTCAAATTAAAAAAATGTGAAGAAATCGAAGTCCAGATAGACGCTATTGTAAAAGAGGCGAGAACAAATCACCTTATAAGACTGAGGAAGGAAGAATGTTCTCCACATTCCGGAGTATTTTTTGCAGATACAATACTTCATCTTGAAAGAATAGGAGATCTTCTTTACGCAATATCAAGAAACTTGATCGAGATAAAATAGATTTTTTTTCAACCATAAATATTTCCTCTATAGCAACCTAAGATTTGGAAGGTGGACAGATGTCAGGAGAGACTAAAAATCAGGAAATAACATTCAGCAGCGGATATATACCCGTATTAAAAGTAGAGGGCAAGTCATTGCCCGAAGCCTGGGAAAAGTCCCTTCTTTCTGTATGGGAGAACGGGGTCTCTATTAAAACCCAATACGACAGGTCCATTGATCCGCCAAGCAGGGATGCTTCTATGATAATGGTTGTTCATGAACCCCTTTCTGAGCCGAGGATACACCGTGCCCTGCCCACAGGATTGGATGAACTTGAGATATACAGACAGGAGGTCGTTCTGGGAATCCACGACCACTGGATAGGAAGCCATGGATGGTCGTATAGCTATCATGATAGACTTTTTAATTATCCATCAGGATCCTCCGGCAGTCTTGACCAGATAGAAGCTGCCGTAAACAATCTGGCAGAGTGTTTTTATACCAGAAGGGCCCAGGCAATAACATGGGTCCCCGGACTGGATGCAAAACATCATGAACCTCCATGTCTCCAGAGGATGTGGTTCAGGATGCTTGAAGATCCAGACAAAGGCCTGATCCTGAATATGAATACACACTGGAGATCAAGGGACGCTTATAAGGCTGCTTTTATGAATATATTTGCCCTTACGGATCTGCAGAAAACTATTGCAGAAAAACTCTCTGAGCTTATTGGAAAGAAAGTCAAAATGGGAAGATATGCTGATATGGTCGACAGCTATCATATCTATGGTTCATATTTTGAAGAATTTAAAGGATTTTTAAATACATTAAAAACTAAATCTTTTGAAGAAAGGACTTATTCCTCATCTTTTGCACAGCCATTTTTCGAAGAGGCAAAGGAAAAGTTAAGACTTGAAAAAAAATGATATGACCACTCTCTATTAAAAAGGATTACCGTCTGGGATAATATCACCCAGGGCCTACCCGGCCGGAAAGCAGGATATGATGGGTACATATATAACTGATTTATTTATATCCGGATTTTACTTCCCTGGTATTTCGTGGGGTGGATTGCTTGCCGGGATAGGGCTGGGAATACTTTTTGGAGCTATCTGGCACTTATCGTACTGGACACCTATTCTATCAAAACCCTATTCCTGGGCCATAATCGCAGTAAGTACTATTCTTACCTGGGTTGCAATATGCTTTATACAGGTTCCCCTCCAGTCTCTTACATCACAGGCTCTAAATATATTCTGGGACCAGACAGTGCTTATGAATTGGATACTCCTGGCTATCATTCCCCAGATATTATATTCAGGGCTTGTCCAGGAAGGTTCAAAAATGGTCCCTATTGTATTTTTCTGGTGGAAGAAAGGCAAAAAACTGGATCCGAAAACAGGACTGGCGGCAGGAGCCGCCGCAGGTCTTGGTTTCGGTGTATTTGAAGCTATATGGGTCCATAACAGCCTATTCGCTTCGGGATGGGACTGGAACGTTTCAGTAGGCACCACGGGACTGATCTTCGGTCTCCTTCCATTCTGGGAAAGATTTTTTACAGTTGCTTTCCATACCGCCTCAAGCGCCATAGCCGGCTGGGGCCTTGCAAGGGGCCGGGGGTGGCAGTTTTACCTTATAGTTTCCTTTGCACACGCACTATTAAACTACAGCATTGTGCTTTATACGGCAAACTATCTGGATCAGCTGCAGGTATCTATTTATGTTGCAGTTTTATCCCTGATCACTACTGCCGCAGCCCTATGGTTGAGGTATAATAAAAACAGAAGTACCTGATATCATATATGCAGATACCTGTATTTCAATATCGATTTAGATAAAGGATGGTAAATAAATATGGACCCGAGGATCAAAAAACTCGCAAAGATACTCGTAAACTATTCATGCGGGCTAAAAAAAGATGAAAATACACTGATACAGTGCTATGGGATGACACCTCTTCCGCTTGTAAGGGAGCTGGTAAAAGAAGTCTATGCAGCAGGGGCGATTCCCTTTGTCACACTTAAAGATGATACTGTTTTAAGGGAAGTCATCAAGGGATGCAGAAAGGATCAGCTCAGCCTGATGGCCAGGCATGATGTGGAGCAGATGAAGGATATGGATGCTTTTATCGGCATAAGAGCGCATGATAATGTGAATGAGCTTGGCGACATTGCCGGGGAAAAGATGAATCGGTATATGAAGGATTACAGCAGCACAGTACAAGACGAAAGAGTGGCAAATACTAAGTGGGTGGTGCTTCGCTGGCCGAATAATTCGATGGCCCAGCTGGCAGGTACGAGCCTTGAATCTTTTGAAGACTTTTATTTCAATGTATGTACGATCGACTACTCAAAGATGTCAAAAGCAATGGATAGCATCATAGGTCTAATGGATAAAACCGATAAAGTACATATCAAGGGACCCGGTACTGACCTTACTTTTTCAATAAAGGATATCCCAACCATCAAAGCCTCTGGCAAGCGCAATATACCTGATGGCGAGGTATTTACTGCTCCGGTAAGGGATTCTGTAAACGGTACTCTGGCTTTTAACACTCCTGCAGTATTCCAGGGCATAACATATGAAAATATAATTTTTAAATTTAAAGAGGGAAAGATCATAAATGCTACAGCTAACTTCACTGACAGGATAAACAAAGTACTCGATACAGATGAAGGTGCAAGATACCTTGGTGAATTTGCGATCGGACTGAATCCTTTTATCACTGATGCTATGAAGGATCCGCTTTTTGATGAAAAAATAATGGGCAGCATCCACCTGACTCCAGGGAAATGCTATGATGAAACTAAAAATAATAATTCTTCTTCAATACATTGGGACCTTGTACTTATACAGACACCCGAACAGGGAGGAGGAGAAATATATTTTGACGGCCAGCTTATAAGAAAAGACGGAAGATTTGTCACACCCGGCCTTGAATGCCTGAACCCTGAAAACCTAAAATAAACCTTTATGCAATATCCAGTCTTTTTATCCTGAGGATGGAAAAGAATAAAAATACTGCAATGAGTACTACCGCTATAATGATAGTTGGAAAAAGCGTACTGTCAAAGATATTGCCAATATCTGCAGCTTTGAAGAGAAGATAGTTTGGAAGATAAATCCTTATCCTGGGGATCTGGTTAAAGATACTTAAGGTATATCCAAAAATGATGACTGTTATCCCTGCAATGATCCCTCTCCTGAAAAGGCTGCTTAAGAATATCAAAAATGACAGCAGGAACGCATAGTACACCATATAAAGGAGCGCGGATCTTATTGCCATCCCTATTTCAAGCATGCCTCCTTCAAAAAGCTTGCTTGTGTAGAAATAATTCGCTAAAAAACCTATTAGTATAAAGACAGAGAAAGTAAAACCATAATGGATGTACTTTGCAAGCACCATCCCGGTGGTATCGGCACCTGAAGAATAAGGGAAGACAAGCCGCTTGTAATAGACTTCGTTGGAGACAATACCCATTAGTGTAAGAGCAAAGAAAAGTGTTCCAATCTCAAAGAAATCCCCCAAAAAGCTCAAATATGCTGTATCACGGTTAAAATTTTCAAGCACAGCAGATATATCGATGGGCAGACTTTTAAAAAACAGCGGCAGGGCTTTTAAACTCAGGGGAACTATCAATGCCCAAAAAACACTTCCAGTAAACAGGATCAAATATTTATTGGTCCTTGCCGCCTCAAGTATTTCCTTTTTAAGATATGCGCTAAATGTTTTCACGCTTGCTCACCATTCCTATAAAGATGTCTTCCAGGTTCCGCTTCCTTATCCTGTAGCTTACAATATTCATATCAAGCTTTGATAATTCAAGAAGTATTTCTTTTTTTGCATGCTTGATATCTTTGACTTGAAGACTTATCTTCTTCCCATTTTCCACGATATCTTCTACCCAGCTGATTTTCTTTAGCAGACTAACCTCCGCTTCAGGGACTTTTTCAAACTCGATGTCAAAGACTGGCTGAATATATTTTTCATATAATCTGGAAAGTTTTTCAGTAAGTATCATCTCTCCTTCGTCAATAATACAGATGGTATCACAAACCCTTTCTGCATCATTTAGTATATGTGTAGAAAGAAATATCGTTATCTTATTATCCTTAAGGTTTTCAATGAGGTTCAGCATCTCAAGCCTTCCCTCAGGATCAAGAGCGGATGACGGCTCATCTAAAAAAAGGACCTCCGGTTTCTTAAATATTGCTATTGCGAGGGCAAGTCTTTGTTTCATTCCCCTTGAATATCCGCCTATTTTTCTTTTGCCCTTCCTGTCCAGTCCTACCATTTTAAGCAGCTCATCTGTCCTCTTTTTGGTTCCCCTCTGGCCAAAGCCTGTGATCCTGCCGATAAAGCCCAGATATTCATATGCATTCATATAATCATAGAATGTCGGAGTCTCCGGCAGGTAGCCGATTTTTTTTATAAGCTCATTTTTATATTGCTTAAAATCCCTGCCCATTATGAATATTTTGCCTTTATCAAATCTCATAAGACCGGTCAAAATATTCATGGTAGTTGTCTTGCCCGCACCATTTCTTCCAATAAAACCGAATACTGAACCTCTGCCTACCTCAAAACTTATAGACTTCAGTGCCTCAACTTTACCATAATTTTTCTTAAGACCAGTAACCTTTATCATTCCCCATCCCTTTTCTTACCGATAAGCAGGAACACTATAGGGCCGATAATATTGACAAAGATGATTATAAGGATCCAGCCCCATTTGGGCATATACCTTACCTCATTCTTTGCAACTTGCACAATGGCAAATATAAGAAGCCCGTATTCTATGATCACCACAGGTATTAAATATGGTAGAAACTTCAATATCTCAGAAACTATGAGCCCGGTTTCAGTAAATGACATATTCCCCCGCCTTAGAAATACTATTGTTTTTTTAGCATTATACACTTAAGGATTGGTTTTTAGCAATCATGCTGCCTACAGACCTGCTGCATATTTACCTTAAATTCTTCCATCAAATAAATAATAATAATCCTGTATTTAGTCTATAATGATAAATAATAGTCTTGGTTTATTCAGTTTGCTAAATAGGTAATAAAAAAGTATATCGATGCAACTTTTTGCAAGTGTTATGGATTTACAAAAAGATTGATAAAAGTTATATTGAGGCTCTGGAATGATTTATCTAGAATATAGTAAATATTTAATAGTTTTTAAATTATTATATGCAGAACATAAAGATAATATATAAATAGGAGCACCTTAAGATGAATATACCTGAAGGTACGATTGTTGCCATGCTCACCCCATTTGATGACAGGGGCAGGGTAAATGAGGCCGAAGTGCGAAAGCTTGTAAATTTTTTAATAGATAAAGGTGTGGATGGAATATTTCCTGTGGCTTCCTGCGGAGAGTATGCGCATACCGATAT
>CAYRTF010000023.1:0-13944 GCA_964427165.1 uncultured Actinomycetota bacterium
TTATCTCTATAAGGAACCTGAACTTAATATGCCCGGCTTTATCCATCTTAAGTGAATGCGCGCTAAGAATATTGAGGTCATACTCTCCTATAACATTTGTTATGTCCCGCAAGAGTTTCGTCCGGTCCAGAGCTTCTATCTGGATCTCAGCATTAAATTTATTTGGAGCTTTACTGTCCCAGCCTACTTCGATAAACCGTTCATTTTCCGTGCTCATAAGAGTGTTTACATTTGTGCAGTCTATTCTATGGACGGATATTCCCTTGCCCCTGGTGATATATCCGACTATTTTGTCCCCTGGTACTGGATTACAGCATTTTGCAATCGTGACAAGGACTTCTTCCATTCCTTTCACATTTATACCGCTTCCCTTTTTCTTCTCTGTCTCTTTTTTACGGATATCATCAATGGTCAGTTCTTTTTCAACATCGGTCCGATTTAATTTCTTTATAATTTTTGTAAAAACATGATGTGCCGATACCTTGTGAGAACCTATGCTCCTGAAAAGAGTGTCGGCTTTATCAAAGTTCATCTCCTTTGCCACCTCTTCAAACAGGTTGCCCGCAACGGTTTTAAAAGAGAGGCTGTTCTTCCTGAGGATCTTTAACATGATCTCCCTGCCCGTAGTATATGTCTCCTGTCTTTGCTCCTTTGAGAACCACTGTCTTATTTTATTTTTTGCCCTTGAAGTTTTTACAATATTCAGCCAGTCCCTGGAAGGGCCCTTTGGGCTCTTTGAGACTATTATTTCGACTATGTCCCCATTATCAAGGGTACTTTCAATAGGCACCATAACCCCGTTTATCTTAGCTCCCAATGCATTGTGTCCAATATCTGTGTGGACCAAATATGCAAAATCTATTGGGGTGGCGCCTCTGGGAAGATTCATCACCCTTCCTTTTGGAGTAAAAATAAAGACCTCTTCTTCAAACAAATCCAGTTTTAATGATTCCATATATTCCTGGGGATCCTTCAGCTCTTTCTGCCAATCCAGAAGTTGTCTTATCCAGGCCACTCTTTTATCAAATTCACTTAATTTCGGACCGCCTTCTTTATATTTATAATGTGCCGCAATACCATATTCCGCAACCTTATGCATTTCATATGTCCTTATCTGGATTTCAAGTGGTTTTCCTTTCAATCCGATAACAGTCGTGTGCAGTGATTGATACATATTGAATTTCGGATTGGCGATAAAATCCTTAAACCTGCCGGGAACAGGCTTCCATAATGAATGTATTATACCCAGAGCGGTATAGCAGTTCTTTACATCATCCACTATTATCCTTATTGCTATTACATCATATATGTCCTCAAATTTTCTATTCTGTTCAGTTATCTTATTATATATGCTGTTATAGGATTTGATCCTTCCGCTTATATCAGCATCTACATTTATTTCCCTTAATTCTTTTTTAACCAGTGCTATAGCTTCATCCACAAGTATTTTTCTTTCATCAAGCTTTTCATCTATCATCTCCTTGATCTTCTGGTATTCTTTTTTTTGAAGGTACCTGAAACTAAGGTCTTCCAGTTCCGACTTTATCTGATAGATCCCAAGCCTGTGGGCTATCGGTGCATAGACTTCCAGCGTCTCCTTTGCTATATCTTTTCTTCTTTCCTTGTCAAGAGGTGAAAGTGTGCGCATATTATGAAGCCTGTCAGCAAGCTTTACTATTATTATCCTTACATCCTCAGACATCGCGATGATCATTTTTCTTATATTGCTTACCTGCTGTTCTTCTCTTGTATTAAATACCAGTTTATCAAGTTTAGTGACACCATTTATGATCCTGGCTATACTATTGCCGAATTCACTGGTAACCTTTTCAAGATTATATTCAGTATCCTCTACAACATCATGTAGTATTGCTGCAGTAATAGATGTCTGGTCCAATTCAATGTCGGCAAGTATCATGCCTACGCTTAAAGGATGGATTATAAATGGCTCTCCTGATTTACGTAATTGATCACCATGATATTTTTTCGCAGTCAGGTACGCCTTGTCCAAAAGCTTTATATCAACATTTGGATTATAGCCTTTTATTTTCCTGATGAGCTCTTTAAATATCTTATCAGAATCCATACTTTCTACTCTGTCTTTAAGGTTGGGACTCATATTGTCACCAGGAGCCTATCTGAAAATTGGATATTGGCTTGTTGGACAATAAAATAGTAAGATGCAAGGCAAATCGATCTATGCAATGTAGCATATTGCATAGGAGACTTAACGAAGCAGATTGCTGTTTTATTGTCCAACCCTTCGGGCAGTCGCCATTTTTATACGTATTTTCGTTTTTCGTCATCGCAGGTACCATATCGATTCTTCCTCAGGCCTTGATCTGCAAAAAAATATCAGCCTGCAAGCCTGAGACCAGTTTTTGGATAGGCTCCTAGTATATATCTTTTATAATAAGCTGTATAGATTTTGACCCCCTCCATATATTTAACTGTAGATTATATAATATATGTATCTTTTGTTTTTTTTCAATTATTTCTTTTTTTCTGTTATCTATATTAAATATAAGTCCTTTAAAATTTATTCCAGCTTTCTCCAGTGTCATTTTTAAATGCTTTCCATCTTTTAGGAAACTGGACTCCTTGATGGTGCAATCTCTGGTAATAAATACTGGTTTTGGATTTGACTCGCCATAAGGCCTGAGCAGTTCTAATTCCTCTATAAGCCTCATATCAATATCTGTAAATTCTTGCAGCATATCATATTCATATTTTGCATTAAGATCTTCACTCCTTATTTTTTCCTGTGCAATCCTTGAAAAACTATTAGAAAATTCATCAAATCGGCTGACATCCATACTTATACCGCATGCTTGTCTGTGCCCGCCAAATTTTTCAAAAAGAGTTTTTAGCCCGAGTAGATTAGTATAAAGGTCAAATCCTGGCACGCTTCTCCCGGAGCCTTTTAATTTACCCTCTTTTTCCTTGAATAGTATTGCGGGAATATTAAATCTTTTTGCTATTTCGGATGCTACTATACCGAGGACGCCTTCACTCCATTCATGGGAATACGCAATAAAAATTCTCCTGGAATCAGCTATCTCCTCAAGATCATAAGACCCCATGATCTCCTCAAATATTTCTGTTTGAAGGTCCTGCCTCTTTTTATTAAGATTTTCAAGTTTTATGGCGATATTTGCAAAATCCTTATCCCCGGCAGAAAGCAGGTTGAAGCTATCCATCGCATTTTTCATACGCCCGGCTGCATTGATCCTGGGAGCTATAATAAAACCTATATCGTATTCATTTATATCCGGATTATTGCCAAGTGCAGTCTCGATAAGTGTTTTAAGGCCCTTGTTTTTGGTCCTCTTTATTCTTTCCAGCCCCTTTTTTACCAGTATTCTATTCTCACCATCCAGCGGCATCACATCCGCAATAGTCGCGATAGCTACAAGATCTAAAAGTGAACTTAGATAATTCTTATTAAAATCAGCCTTTTTGTTTCCCCCAAGTTTCCTTAATACCCCGATTATGAATTTAAAACTTACTCCTGCACCGCTCAAGGATTTATAAGGATAGCCGCAGCCCGGAAGCTTAGGATTGATTATTATATATCTTTCATCTTCAGGGTACTCTTTATGAGATGCATTGTGATGATCGCATACAATAACATCGGGCCCCCGGGGCTCATCTCTCAAAAACTGCTGTACATCATGATTATTTGTGCCGCAGTCAACGCTTACTATAAGGTCGTATTTTTTATTTTCAGTAACCCATTTCACATAATCAAGACTGAGTCCATATCCCTCTTCAAATCTGTCAGGAATATAAATATCAGTATCTATGCCCAGCTTTCTTAGAAAATTATATATCAGTACGGAACTTATTATCCCGTCTGCATCATAATCTCCAAAAACAGTTATTCTTTCTTTGCTGCTGATTGCTTTTATAAACCGTTTTACACCTTTTTCCATTCCTGAGAGCATGCAGGGATCGTGTAAGGACTTGATCGAGGGGTATAAAAAATCTTCAATCCTCTCTTCTGTGAAAAGTTTTCTCAGCGCAAGGATATCAAGAAATGAATTTGAATATTTCTTACTGCCCGGACCTCTTTGCCCGCTTTTAACGACCCTGCCAGAAAGAGGGTATCTCGATCTCCAATTATCAGGGATATCGGCCATTTTATTTTTTATATTTTGAAAATCTATTATTCCATACAACAAGTATCGGGCTTGCAAAGAAGATGGATGAGTAAGTACCTGATATTATGCCTATGGTAAGGGCAAGTGCAAAATCCTTTAATGCCGTGGTGCCTAATATCAGAAGAAACACTATTGGAAATAAGGTTGTAAGAGAAGTATTTATGGATCTGGATAATGTCATATTTACAGATTGATTTACAACTCCTGTATACCCAAGAGCTCTGGCCTTGGGGGTATTTTCCCTGATCCTGTCAAAAACAACTATGGTATCGTTTAATGAATAACCTATTATTGTAAGAAGAGCAGCAATGGTAGAAGTATTTATCTCGCGGTTAAGTATTGCATACACACCAAGAGTAATGAGCACATCATGGGCAAGAGTCACTATTGCTGTGACTCCAAAGCGTAGCTCAAATCTTATCCATACATAAATTAGTATTCCAGCAAGACTTATAGCTATCGCCATAAGTGCGTTTCTTATAAGTATGTTTCCAAAACCTGGGTTTACGGTCCTATCCTGAAGTAGCACCGGATTTATCCCCATGCCTTCATCAAGTGCATCAAGTATCCTGGCTTTTTCTTCTATTTCAAGTGATTTTCCTACTTCTTCAGCTTTTATCCTTATAATATATTTATTGTCATCAGTATGCTGAATGATCGAACTTCCATAACCGGCATCTTCAAGGACATTACGTATCTGCCCAACATCGGTATTGCCGTCAAATTCTACCTCTATCAGGGATCCTCCAAGAAAATCTATTCCAAAATTAAAACCACCCTGTATGAAATATCCGGCAACTCCAATAAGCACCGCTGCAAGTGAGATGATAAACCATATTTTTCTTTTCCCGATAAAATCAAAACGGGCTGTTTTTTGGTTCAAGACTACTTCTCCTTTTCCATTTTAACACCAATAAATCCAGGGGAAGCTATCCTGGGTATTCCTGCTACAAGAAATAATAAGGACCTGGTAAAAAGCAGGCTTATCACCATGCTGATCACAACACCAAGTGCAAGAGTGACCGCAAAACCCTTAATCGGTCCGGTACCAAATTGGTAAAGTGCTGCAGCCGTTATAAGAGTAGTAACATTAGCATCGACAATGGTCCTTAATGCATGCCTATAACCATCTCCAATCGCTATCCTGGGAGACTTGCCCTTCCGGCCCTCTTCCCTTATCCTTGCAAATATTATAACATTTGCATCAACGGCCATACCTATGGTCAATATTATCCCGGCAATACCAGGAAGTGTCAGTGCGGCGCCGATCCCTGCCATTATGCCCCAGAAAATAACAATATAGATCGTAAGACCAAGTATTGATATAAGGCCAAGACCGCGGTAATACGCGATCATAAATATTAATATAAGTGCCAGCCCGATAATTCCTGCATAAATACCTTTATACAGTGCATCCTTCCCAAGAGTAGGGCCGACCGTGCTGCTTTCCTCTATAATAAGGTTTACGGGAAGAGCACCTGTTTGTAATACAAGCGCAATATCCTTAGCTTCTTCCAGGCTGTTAATACCTTCTATTACCGCATCTCCACCTGTTATTATAACATTTAGAAATGGTGCAGATTTTATTTCTTCATCCAGTACAATAGCTAGTTGTTCACCTATATTTGCCCTGGTTATATCCTCAAAAACACCAGCAGCTTCTTTTTTAAAGCTAAGCTTTACCACTATTCTTCCATTTGAATCATATCCTGCACTTGCAGCAGCAAGTTTATCCCCTGTAAGCAAAACCGGACCGACAAGAGACGCTGCCTCTGTTCTGGAATCTATTAATACTTCTCCAATGGCCTCTTCATTGTCCATATCTACAAGGATCAACTCACGGGTGGCCTCAGTATAAACTAATTTTCCGATCACGCCGGATAAAGCGGTGGCCTCAGCAGTACTATCTTTAACAATGATTTCCTCCGGGACAAAATCCCTTTCCATGATAAAGAGGCCGCCAGTCTCCGGATCCTTATAAAGCACCCCGGTCTTAACAGGAGTAGATGAGTTGACTCCACCAACAAGTATTATTTCTTCAGGCTCGCCGTCATATAGAAGTTCCCCTGTATCAGGGTCAAACCCGACAAATCCAGTTGATTGTCCAGTTCTTGAGATAAGTGTTCCGTCCAGGATCCTGAATTCAAGCTGAGCAGTCTTTCCAATAACTTGCAGGGCCCTGTCAGGATCACTGACACCGGGCAGCTGTATTATTATATTATTAGAACTATCACGGGTTACAAGAGGTTCTGATACGCCAAGCATATCGATCCTGTCACGGATTATAAGCATAGCTTTATCGAGGGACTCATCTGTAACATCCAAGTCCTCACCCTCAACAGGCTTAAGTATTATCTGTGTCCCTCCTTTGAGGTCCAGACCAAGGTTTATTGGCTCAATTATTACATAATAAAGGCTTACACCTATTATTAGTATAAATGCAATAATTACTATAATATTTATTTTTTTATTGCGCATCCCTTTTAATTTCCAGGTATATACTTGGCCACACTTATAGCTTGACTATCCGCTGTATTTTATTTTCTGTTACTGCTGGGTAACTTTCTTAGATACCGAACTTTTATTTACTTTTACATCTACACCAGAAGCAATTGTTATTACTATAACATCATCCCTGATGTCCTTGATCCTTCCATGAAAACCACCAGCTGTTACTACTTCATCTCCACGTGTCAAACTGGACATAAGCTCCTGTGCTTTCTTGCTTCTTGTGCGCTGCGGCCTTATCAGAAGAAAGTAAAAAGCCACTACAAGAATAGCGAGCCATACCCATGTACCATATTGTGCAAACAAAGCTGCAAAACCGGTAGGTTCTTCAGCCGCAGTTGTTCCACCTTCTGCCGCAGCATCTGTTGTTCCCGTTACAGGAAGACAGCTCACCGCAAAAGCAGAAAGACTGATCAGCATAATGCTCAAGACAATAATCGCAATCATCTTTTTTGAGTACTTCATTTTTATTTCACTCCTTATATTATTAATCAAATATTACTATTATTAACTTTTTTAAATTTTTTGCAAATAAATATTAAAATTTTTCCAATTTTTTATCATTTTTATAATTATTTAGAAAATCTTTTTTAAACTGCTTGAAATTTCCTGCAGTTATGGCATCTCTTGAGGCATCTATCAACCTGAATATAAAATTCAAGTTATGTATGGTGAGAAGCATGCTGGCAAATATCTCCCTGCTCTTTATCAGATGCTTCAAATATGCTGCTGAATAATTGCTGCATGTATAGCAATCACATTTATTATCAATGGGTTTAAAGTCTCTGGTATATCTTTTGTTCTTCAGGTTTACCCTGCCGGATGATGTAAAGGCGCTTCCATTTCTGGATATTCTTGTGGGCATAACACAGTCAAACATATCTACACCTGATTCAATAGCTTTAAGTATTCCTACCGGGTCCCCCAGTCCCATAAAATATAGTGGCTTTCTCCGGTCTACATTTTGAATAGAATGATCCAGTATCTCAAATGTCCTGTCCCTTTCTTCACCGACACTTAAACCTCCTATGGCTGTGCCGTCAAAATCCATACCGGAGATAGCTTCA
The DNA here is from genome assembly GCA_964427165.1 of uncultured Actinomycetota bacterium. GTDB lineage: Bacteria > Actinomycetota > Humimicrobiia > Humimicrobiales > Humimicrobiaceae > M55B120. The sequence continues at coordinate 7,739 of CAYRTF010000023.1, forward strand.
GCACAGTAACTTCTTAGCTCTTTGATAAAACCACCCTGGATTATGCCAAAGATTTTCATGTCCTTCCTTATACTCCCTGTTTTTCTTTCCATTAGCGACAGTTCAGCCCATCTAATGGTCCTTGCTGCCGCCTCTTTTGTGTAATCATAGTCCTGATTAAAAGGTATGCACTCATCAAGCACCATTGCAATATCGCTTCCCAGTCTTGATTGCATCCTTATCACATTTTCCGGTGTAAAAAGATGAACCGACCCATCGATAATAGATTTAAACTGGACACCTTCATCTCTTATTTTCCTTATTTTTCCAAGACTGAATACCTGAAAACCCCCGCTGTCCGTGAGTATACACTTTTCCCAATTCATAAACGAATGGATCCCCCCGGCAGCTTCTATAATATCTATTCCGGGTTGGAGATACAGATGATATAGATTCCCCAGTATTATATTGCTCCCAAAACCGTATAGGTCCTCGGGCCTTATTGCTTTTACTGTACCTTTGGTCCCCACTGGCATAAAAACTGGAGTTTTAACCGGACCATGTGCAGTTTTTAATGTACCGGTCCTGGCCTCAGTGTTTTTATCTTTTTTCTTTATCTTAAACATAAACTCAAAGTAATCATCTAATATATACATGACCGGTCATTTTATAAACATACAGTCACCAAAACTATAAAATCTATACCTTTTCTTTTTCGCTTCCCCGTATGCACCAAGTATTTTTTCACGTCCTGCAAACGCGCTTACCATCACAAGAAGAGAGGAACGGGGAAGATGAAAATTGGTTATCATGCAGTCCACTGCTTTAAACTCATAGGGAGGATAGATATAAATACCTGTATGCCCGCTTCCCTCCATGACTTTACCAGATTTTTGCATGAGTGTCTCGATCACCCTTGCAGCCGTTGTACCCACGGCTATTATCCTGCTGCCGGGTCTCTGCCTTCCTTCTTCTATGATATCGGCCTCCCTGCTGTCAATACGGTAATGCTCCTTATGCATCCGGTGCTCCCTGATATCTTGAGCCGAGATCGGCCTGAAAGTATCAAGACCGATATCAAGGACTATTTTGGCAAAAACTACCCCTTTTTCTTTAAGACCCTCTATCAGTTCTTCTGTAAAGTGAAGCCCCGCCGTGGGAGCGGCTGCCGATCCTTCTTTGGATGCATAAACTGTCTGGTAACGGTTTTCATCGAAATCCCTGCTTTTTATATAAGGTGGAAGCGGCAGCTGGCCAATACTATCGAATATTTCATTTATAGAAGAGCTGAAAACTGCAATGGCTTTTCCATATTCACCTTTTGACAATATTTCTAAAAAATGATCACCCAGGACAACCTTATCCCCTGTTTTCAATCTTTTAGATGGTTTTAAAAGGACTTCATACTTATTATCTTCACTACAGATATCTACTTTTTTTAGAACAAAGCACTCTATCCTGGCACCAGTGCTTTCTTTTTTACCGAATATCCTGCATTTGCTTACACGGCTTTCATTAATAACCAGCACATCACCCGGGCAAAGATACTGGCCAATGTTAAAAAAATTGTCATGGATGATACTGCTATCCTTGCGGTCAAATACCATCATTCTTGAATGGTCCCGGAGTAACAGCGGTTTTTGGGCAATCAACTCCCTGGGTAATCTATAATCAAACAATTCAGTTCTCATAATTCATTAAAAATACCAGCAGCCTAGAAAAGCTTTGGAATATCTTCTTTCTTTACCCCGAGGTAATCAAAGGCTCTGTTCGTAGCCATCCTCCCTTTGGGTGTTCTTTTTACAAAGCCCAGCTGGAGCAGATACGGCTCATAGACATCTTCAACAGTATTTACCTCTTCACCAATTGAAGCGGCTATAGTGCTTACCCCCACAGGACCTCCATCAAATTTTAAGACCAGGGTATCCAATATCTTTTTATCTATTATATCAAGTCCAAGTTTATCTATATCCAGCTTCGCCAGGGCTTCCTCGGCTATTACTTCATCTATGGTCCCGTCTCTATTGATAAGTGCATAATCACGGACCCTCCGGAGCAGCCTATTAGCTATCCTTGGAGTACCCCTGCTTCTTGATGATATTACCTGCGCACCTTCTGGTGTTACTTTTAATCCCAGTATCCCGGAGGATCTTGTGATGATCTTCATCAGACTTTTTACATCATAGTAATCAAGCCTTAGCAGGACTCCAAACCTGTCCCTCAAGGGAGAAGCCACGAGCCCTATCCGTGTCGTAGCGCCAATGATAGTAAAAGGAGCTATATCTATCCTTATTGATCTAGCTGATGGTCCCTTGCCGATTATTATATCCAGCTTATAATCTTCCATTGCAGGATAAAGTATTTCTTCAACGGTGCGGTTAAGCCGGTGGATCTCATCTATGAAAAGTACATCATATTTTTCAAGATTTGTAAGTATTGCAGCAAGATCGCCGGCCCTCTCTATTGCAGGACCGGAAGTTATCCTGAAGTTTACACTCATCTCGTTTGCTATTATTTCAGCAAGGCATGTCTTTCCAAGGCCCGGGGGTCCGGAAAGTATAACATGGTCAAGAGGTTCTTTCCTCTGCCGGGCAGAGTCAATAAATACCCCCAGATTGTCTTTTATCTTATTCTGACCAATAAATTCAGATATAAGACGGGGTCTGAGACTTTTATCAAGTTCAATATCTTCTTTTTTGGGTTTTGGAGTTACATCACTGAATTCTTCAGGATTTTCTTCGATTCCTACTATTTTATACCTCCTTTAAGGCTATCTTTAATATCTCCTCTACTTTTTTGTCTCCGATGTCTTCCGGCTTTATCTTTAAAAGAGCTCTATTTATTTCTTTGCTATTATAACCCAATGTCTTTAAGGCTTGCCTGACTTCAAAGACCTTATCGTCTTCTAAGCCGCCCCTGCCCGGGGGACCTTCAAACATTTCCTCTTCCTTGAATTTATCTTGAAGCTCCAGTATTATCCTTTCCGCAAGCTTCTTGCCTATTCCCGGTATCCTCCTTACAAGATCAGAGTCCCTTGACATTATCATCCTTTTCAGTTCTGCCTGTTCGTATATGGTAAGGGCGCTTAAAGCTATTTTTATTGATATTCCTGACACTGCCAGAAGTTTTAAGAAGATCTCTTTTTCTCCGGTGTTAAAAAAACCAACAAGTCTTAAGTCATCTTCCCTTACATGAGTATGTATGTTCAACTCTACTTCCTGGCCCTTGCCGGGGATTTTTTCAAAAGTCCTCCCTGATATAAGCACCTCAAAACCAATGCCTCCGGTTTCAATTATTATGCTTGAAGGGGACTTGCTTAATACTTTACCTTTTATAATTGCTATCATATGATTTAAATACTATTACTATTTTATTATTTTAAAACATCTATTTTATCACGGAATTTATAATTATTGGCATGACATAGCGAGACAGCCATTGCATCCCAGGCGTCATCCTTTTTTGGAAAAAAATCATCACCGGTATCAAGTATCACCTTTAACATGTATTTTATCTGCTCTTTTGTTGCTCTTCCATACCCGACTACAGCCTGCTTTATCTCAAGGGGAGTATACTCATAAATTTTTAAATTATTGATACTGCCTGCCAGCATAAGAACGCCTCTTGCATGCCCTACATTTATTGCAGTTTTTGTATTCGAACTGAAAAACAGCTCTTCTATCGCAAGGCAATCCGGTTCAAATTTTTTTATCAGAATAGATAAGTGATTAAATATATTTTTCAGCCTTACACTCATCATATCGTTTTTACTGGTAATGATGCAACCAGAGTATACGGGCATATATTTACTGCCTTTTACATCAAGTATGCTGACCCCTGTGGTCTCAAGGCCCGGATCTATGCCGATTATTCTAAACTCTGCAGCAGTCATCGCTACCCTTCATCAATGACCTCTAGAAGTTCATCCGTCATCTCAAGATTTGAATGGACATTCTGTATATCATCATGCTCTTCCAGTGCGCTTACAAGTCTTAGGACTTTTTTACCATCATCCCTGGACAATTTAACAGTAGATTTAGGAATGAGCCCTATTTCGCTACTTACAATATCTATTTTATTCTTTGCAAGCCCCTCTTTTACTTTGATAAAATCCGGCGGATCGACCTTGATCTCAAAAATATCTCCATCTTCCTGTATGTCCTCGGCACCTGCATCTATCGCCATAAGCATAAACTCTTCTTCATCTCCTACAGAAGTGCGGTCCACAAGTATCATCCCTTTTCTCTCAAACTGCCAGTTAACGCTGCCGCTTTCACCAAGATTACCATTATATTTGCTGAATGTATTTCTTACATCTGATGCGGTCCTGTTTCTATTTTCAGTAAGCGCCTCTACTATTATGGCTATCCCCTCAGGTCCATATCCTTCATAGACCATGCTTTCATAGCTCTCCCCTTCTATTTCGCCGGTTCCTCTTTTTATTGCACGGTCTATATTTGCCTGGGGCATATTATACTCTTTGGCTTTTGCGATCGCATTGGCCAGAGTTATATTATCCCGGGGATCAGAGACTCCTCCGCCTTCCTTAATTGAAATTATTATGCTCCTGGATAATTTTCCAAAAAGATTTCCTCTTTTAGCGTCCTCTTTTGCCTTCTTGTGCTTTATAGAGTGCCATTTTGAATGTCCTGACATATTTATTTCTCCTCTAAATTTTTATTGATCATTTGTATAAAATATTCATGGATCCTTGTATCATCAGTAAGTTCAGGGTGAAAAGCGCATACAAGAATGTTTTTTTCCCTGGCAAGCAGGACCTCATCACCCATAGTGCTGAGAATTTTTACATTTTTTCCAGTACACACTATTTTTGGCGCTCTTATAAAGACAGATCTAAAACCTTTCCTGTCAGGCTTATGATCAAAATTTATGCTCACCATCTCCTCAAAACTGTCGATCTGCCTTCCATATGCATTCCTCTTTATTTTTATATCAATAAAACCAAGACCTGGCCCCTTGCCGGATACTTCGGAAGCCAGGATTATAAGGCCTGCACATGTACCAAAAATCGGTTTGCCGGATCTCCGGAAATCCTTTAACCTTTCCGTGAACCCATATTTATTCATCAATTTATTTATTGTCGTACTTTCCCCGCCGGGAATAATAAGGCCGTCGATCTCTTCAAGCTGCCGCGGGGATCTTATCTCAGTCACGGGGACATCTATTTCCTTTAGCATTCTTACATGCTCTTTAAAATCCCCCTGCAGGGCCAGTACCCCTACGTTTATTTTTTTCATCTATATTTTACCTACCATCCCCTGCCTGCTATTTTTTGTTCGGCGGAAAGCTCATTTACGGCCACTCCGCTCATCGGGTTTCCAAGGCCTTTGGACACCTTTGCCAAAAGTTCCGGATCACCGAAATTGGTAGTAGCCTCAACTATTGCAGCAGCCATCTTTGCAGGATTTTCAGATTTAAAGATACCGGAACCTACAAATATGCCCTCCGCGCCAAGCTGCATTATCATAGCTGCATCAGCCGGCGTTGATATTCCCCCTGCTGAAAAATTTACTACTGGCAGCTTGCCTTCCTTGTGGACATACTCTACCAGGTCATAAGGGGCCCCCATCTCTTTGGCAATAGTCATAAGTTCTTCTGTGGGCATGGCAGCAATGCGTGCTATCTCATCCTTTATGTTCCTCATATGCCTTACAGCCTCTACAACATCTCCTGTTCCTGCTTCCCCTTTTGTCCTTATCATGGCGGCACCTTCACCAATACGCCTGAGTGCCTCGCCGAGATTTGTGGCCCCGCATACAAAAGGTGCCTTAAACTCCCATTTATTTATATGGTATTTTTCATCGGCGGGGGTAAGCACTTCGCTTTCATCTATATAATCAATGCCTATGGCCTGAAGTATTTGGGCTTCTCCAAAATGTCCTATGCGTGCTTTTGCCATAACAGGTATTGAAACTGCTTCCATAATATCTAAAATGATCCTGGGGTCAGTCATCCTGGCGACTCCGCCAGCAGCCCTTATATCTGCAGGGATCCTCTCCAGCGCCATCACTGATACAGCTCCTGCATTTTCGGCGATTTTAGCCTGCTCCACTGTAGTTACATCCATTATTACCCCACCTTTAAGCATCTGGGCAAGGCCTGCTTTTACTTTGTAGCTTGATTTTTCCATTTTGTCTTCTATACCTCCATTACTTAGTCAATACTCCGAGAGACATCTCATTTAGTCTTTCTATCCTTTCCTTTAC
>CAYRTF010000024.1:0-13644 GCA_964427165.1 uncultured Actinomycetota bacterium
GTATTCAATAAGTATATAATTTGCTATCCAGACCGGGATCTTCTCCCCGCTTAACGGATTTATGACATACCTTCCGGTAAAACAACCGATCTTTTCGGTTTCGGCTGCTCCCCTCTCTATATCGCTCTGTGTTGAAATGGAAGACCTGATTTTTTCAATTTCCTTTTTACGCTCCGGATCCGTGACGACTTTATCTACCAGATCATGCTCCGGCGCAAGTATAAAAAAGGTAGCGCCGAATAATGTGTCCGGTCTTGTCGTAAATACAGGGATGGTAATATTTTCAGGGCCATCAAGCCTGAAATCTACAATAGCCCCCTCGCTCCTGCCTATCCAGTTCTTCTGTATCGCAAGAACTCTCTCCGGCCAGCCGTCCTCTAGCAGTTCCATATCATCCAGGAGTCTTTGAGCATAATCCGTTATCTTGAAGAACCACTGTGAGAGGACCTTTTTTTCTACCCCGCTGTCGCACCTCTCGCATTTACCCCCGATGACCTGTTCGTTTGCCAGGACTGTCTGGCATGAATTGCACCAGTTTACAGGAGCTTTTCTTTTTTCGGCCAGTCCCATTTTTAAGAAAAGAAGAAAAAACCACTGGGTCCACTTATAGTAATCAGGTTCTGAGGTTATTATCTCATCCCCGAAATCATAACTCATGCCCATCCTCTTAAGTGCCACTCTCATCTTCTCTATATTGGCCATAGTGCTTTCCCTGGGATGTATGCCGCTCTTTATCGCTGCATTCTCCGCGGGAAGTCCAAAAGCATCAAAACCTATTGGGTGAAGGACATTATGGCCCTTTCTGGCCATAACCCTTGCAATGACATCGCCTATGGTGTAGTTCCTGGCATGCCCCATATGCGGTTCCCCTGAAGGATATGGAAACATCTCAAGCATATAATATTTGGGGTCATCGGCTTTATCGGACTTAAGGGAATAGATCCTTTCTTCTTCCCATCTGCCGGTAAGCTTTTTTTCTATCTCTTTTGCCTTAAACGGCCTGATTCTCTGCATATTATGAAAAATCCTTTCTAGGAAAAATATTACGGCTGGTTAGAAACCTGTTTACTGTTCCCACTTTATTTCTTTTGAATCTTTCCACAATCTTTCAAGATCATAGAACTGCCTGAACTGCTCAGTAAAGACATGTATCACAAAATCATAATAATCAATAAGGATCCAATTTCCTTCACCTGCCCCGGTTATGTTTTTAGGATAGAGTTTCTGCTTCTTGAGGCTAAAGCATATATCTTCTTCTATCCTCCGGGTAAGCCGTGTGTTTTTAGCACTGATGATTATAAAATAATCTGTAATGATCAGCCTGGATCTCATATCCAGTATCCTGACATAGTCCGCTTTCTTTTCATCTGCTATCTTTGCGGCGGTCCTTACTGCATTTAAAACATTATCCGGTTTGGTCTTTTCTATTTTTTTTGCTTTTATCTTTTCTTTATGTCCTGTATTATCTGTCACTGACTGGTATAATCACTCCCCAGTAATACTGTAATATCTACATTGTCAATATTGTTATCGGATTTTTTAATAACACCGACACCCAGTCTTTCCTGTATTTGCTGGGCAAAAGCTTCGATACCTTCATCATCTGCATATATTATTATCTCTGTCTGTGCATAATTCCAATTATCGGCATCCCTGGTCTCCTTGACCTCTATTATCTTTTCATCTGTATTGAAATGATCTTCCAGTATACCCTGTACGGTAGCTGCAAGCTTTGCCGTACCCTCGCCATTGAGGATGATCATATCCACTATTCCTACTACCTCGACAGGTACCACATCCTGTGCAGATGTGGGATCATAATCAGATCCAAGTATTATGACTATGTCTGAACTTACTACCTCTTCTTCCCTGGTTGTGATATTTCCGGTCCCAAGCATATCTTTGATCTCGCTGGCAGCAGTCATTACAATTGATTCATCTGATGAATAGACCAATATCTCGCTTTCAGAATAATTGAAATTATCTGCATTTCCTATCCCACCTTCTTGATCTGATGGCACATAGAATTTGCTCTTTCCGCTTTCATATACCTGTGAGTTCAGCACGTCAGCTAAGTCTCTGGCGATTCCCGGAGTGCCCACACCGTTTAAGATCGTCACGGTTATCGTCCTCTCGGTACCGGTGACTATTTCTTCCTGTGTCTGGTCCTTATTAAAAAGATTTGAAAGATTTGCAACATCGGGAATATAGACTATCCTTCCCCCTTCCAGCTCGGTCTTTGAAGAAATTTCAAGCGTGTAGATCATGTTTTTAGCTGTCTCTATTTTGGAGAATGTTGAAAACAGCTTCAACAGCTCTTCAAGGCTTAGGTCCGAATCTACATAATCATTTATAAGATTGATATTATTTGTAAGATCCTCTTCACCATTACCAACGATTGTGGCAATTACCGCATCTATTATCTTTTTCTGTATCTTTATATCTTCAACAGGGACCTCCTTCTCGATCCCGCTGAAATATTTGAGCATGTTTTGCGTTTCATCTCCGTCAAGGAGGTTGATGCCGGGCTCCAGGCTGAATATAGTGCCGTCAGTATAGTTTTTTACTGCATATGCCTGGTCAAGGGAAAGCTCTATCCCTCCCAGTTTACCTACCACGCTCTTAATATCCATAAGCACATAATGATCTATTTCCATATCCATCCCCAGTCCCTTCTCCAGGGTAAGGGACAAAAGATCCATGCCGCCGATCTCGACTGACCTTCCAATAAGCTCCGCTCCTATACCCGGAATATCCATAAAGGTGTTTACAGGCATACATAATGAACGGGTCTCACCTGAAGTGCTGTAATAGCTGGTAAATATTATGGAACTTACATCAGGTTCATTAAGGTCCTCTCCTGCAAGGGCCATTATGATATTCATGTCCTGCCCGAGCTCAAGGGACTCAGGCACCGTTATTCTTTCTTCTTCCGTGATCTCTACCGGGGTAAAGAAACGGTTTTTAATATAGCGGTATCCGAATACTATGACAGCGGCAATAATAACAAGTATTATAAAGACAGTAAAAGAGGTGTAGATTAGTTTTCTTTTCTTTCTTTTCTCACGGATCCGCTTACTCCTGTAACCTTCTTCTACATCATCTCCTGAATAATCGGCAAATTCGAAATCCTCATCCTTGAAAAAATCATCATCAAAATCTTTTTTGTCCCTTTTCCCCAGGCTGTCCCTATTACCGGCTCCCTGTATTTTATGATCATCATCTACCGGATATTGGTCCTGGTCATCCATATAATCATCATTGCCACCCCCGTAATTTCCTTCCCGGTCCTTATTATCATCACCATTGCCGTCCCTGTAGTCATAAGACATATCTAGTTACCTCCACAAATACTGTTCCATACCCTGCCTGTATCCGGATGCAGGGGTTTACCTTTATTTATTACATATATTATAGTATTTTTATAAACTTCTATTAAGCATAAATTTATATCTTTTAGTGCCAGCTCCCTTATCCCGCTGGCACCATCATATATTCTTCCCTCTTCTGCCTTATCGGCAATAAGAAGTATTTTGTCCTCAGTGCTCATACCGCAGTAACCCGTAGTATGATATCTGATAGCATTCAGGATTTTTTCATCACTTATGCCAAAATCCCTGGATACAAGAAAATCCCCGGCAATAGCATGCAGGACCGACTTAAACTTAAGCTCCTGGCTGCTTACTTCCGGATGATGCTTCCTGATCACCGCCTCCAGCTGGTCGCGGTCAAATATCTTCCCGTAGTCATGCAATATACATGATACACTCAATCGATAGATGTCTACTCCACCTTTTTGTTTCTCCGCTATCTGGTTCGCAAACTTCAGTGTATTTACCGAATGGGCAAAAAGCGAATACTTCATAAGTTTCTTGATCTTACCGGCCAGCTGGTTCAGGTATTGCTTCTTGCTGCTTTCGATATTTAAATCATTTATAAAGTCCATGTTTTAATATATAGTTGTTTACTCCTTCGGGAACCAGGTAATTGACCGGTCTTCCGATTTTTATTCTTTGCCTTATATCTGTAGAGGATATGGCAAGTGCAGGTATCTCCATTATAAATATCCTCCGGTCAGCCTCATCATCACTATCAAACAGGGTAGTCTTTAATTCCTTTATCTTTGAAAGATCATAACCCGGTCTTGTGGCAGCAATAAATTTTGCCAGGGTGACTATTTCCCGTGTATTTTTCCATGTGAGTATTTCCAGTATAGCATCAGCTCCTGTAACAAAATATAGCTCTGAACCGCTGCCGAATAATCTTCTTAATTCCTTTACGGTATCAATAGTATATGATTTTCCCTCCCTGTCTATCTCTATCCTGTAAACAAAAAAACTGCTGTTTGAGGAAGTTGCAATAACAGTCATAAGATATCTGTCCTCTGCATGAGCCAAAAGATCCTCTATTTTGTGTGGCGGATCCCCGGTAGGAATAAATATCACCTCATCCAGGCCGAACTGGTCAAGAGCTTCCTGGGCAGTTACAAGGTGGCCGTGGTGGACAGGGTTGAATGTGCCGCCCATTATCCCTATTTTTTTTGGTTTATCATTACTTGCGTCTATTATCATATATCTATTTCCTATGGCCTTATCTGGCCATCTCCAAGAACAATAAATTTATTTGTCGTTATCTCCCGGAGTCCCATCGGCCCCCTCCTGTGGAGCTTCTGGGTGCTGATGCCTATCTCTGCCCCCATTCCAAATTCTTCTCCATCTGTAAACCTGGTAGACGCATTTACAAATACCGTGGAGGAATCAACAGAAGCAGTAAAATAATTTGAACTGCTGTAACTGGAAGTTATTATTGATTCGGTGTGGTGTGAACCATATTTATTGATATGGGTGACAGCATCTTCAATACTATCAACGATCTTTACACCCATCTTCAAGTCAAGAAACTCCGTGTACCAGTCCTCTTCTGAGGCAGGTTCTATGCCCGGATAGAATTTTTCTACTTCCCTGCCCCCGATAAGCTTCACCTTTTTTGCCTTCAGGACGTCCAGTACAGCAGGAAGCACCTTGCCTGCAATATCCTTATGTACAAGAAGCTTTTCAGCAGCATTACAGACACTCGGCCTTTGTGTCTTTGCATTTACTACAATATCTGTGATCGTCTCCAGGTTTTTGCCTTCAAGACGGTTGTCAATATATATATGGCAATTTCCAACGCCGGTCTCGATCACAGGGACCCTGGAATTTGATACCACGCTGTTTATAAGGTCCGCTCCCCCCCTTGGGATAAGCACGTCAATATAACCCTTTAGCTGCATCAACTTTACAGCATCTTCCCTCTCCGCAGATGGGATGATCTGTATGATATCTTCAGGCAGTCCGTTTTCCTTGAGTACCCCTCTCATGATATATGCCAGTCTTTTATTTGTCTCAAGAGCATGGGAGCTTCCCCTGAGTATTACACAATTGCCTGCCTTCAGGCACAGGACCGAAGCATCGACTGTAACATTGGGCCTGGCTTCATATATAATTCCGATGACGCCGAGAGGTACCCGGATATTTTTTAATATAAGGCCATTGGGCAGATCATACCCGAATATGACCTCACCTACGGGGTCATTGAACTTGACTACCTTGTCTATGCTTGCAGCTATCTTTCCTATCCTATCTTCATCCAGCACAAGACGGTCAAGAAGACTCCCGGATATACCTTCCCCGCTGCATCTTTTAACATCTTTTTTATTCTCTTCTATTACCTGCCAGCTGTTTGCTATGAGAGCATCCGCAATTCCAGCCAGCACCCTGTTTTTGATCCCGGTATCAGCTGCAGCAATACCTGGCGCAGCAGCTTTTGCCTTTATTGCTATTTTGGTTACTATATCCATTATCCTCCCAATTGCCTCTGATTCTACCATTTGAACATCTTAAAAGTATTATAGCATAACAAGGTCACTCAGACTGTTCAAATACTACCAGGCAATCCCTGTGTATCACCTCTCCGCAATAAGACTCCCCATGTGCCGGCAATATGCTTTTTTCATTTAGGCCCATTATCTTTTTTATTTCCTCATTTGAGAAATTGCTTATACCTTTGGCAATAAGTACGCCGGCAGCAGAAAAGACCTTCAGGGTATCCCCCCGGCTGAAATTTCCTTCAAGACCGGTGATACCTACCGGTAATATGCTCTTTCCTTTTTTAACTACCGCTTCCTCGGCACCCTTGTCTATCGTAATAGAACCCCTGGTACGCACCCCGAATGCTATCCACTTTTTAATGCTTTTTACCTTCCGCGCGGTACTGGGCTTAAAAAATGTACCTATATCCTGTCCCCCGGCAATACTGGCAAGGACACCTTTTTTACGGCTGTTTGCGATCACCATGGATATGCCGGAAAATGAACAGATCTTCGCAGCTTTTATCTTTGACTCCATCCCTCCTATGCCGTATGCAGTGCCGATTCCTCCTGCAAACTTTTCAATATCAGGACCGATACTGCCAATAAAGCCCAGAAGTTTTGCATTGCTGCTGCTGTGCGGATCCCCGGTATACAAACCTTCGATATCTGAAAGTATGATAAGAAGGTCAGCCTCAGAGATTATTGCTGCCATTGCTCCCAATTCATCATTATCCCCAAATTTTATCTCATGGACGGCAACACTGTCATTTTCATTTATTACCGGGATGATGTTTAATTTCATAAGGTTTTTTATTGTATTTTTTATATTAAGGTATTGTTCCCTTCTTGTCGTATCTTCATGCGTAAGCAGTATCTGCCCGGTCTTTATCCCGTATTGTGCAAAAAGGTCCCTATAGGCCTTCATCAGTTCCACCTGCCCCACGGCAGCTGCTGCCTGAAGCATCGAAATATCGGAGATATCTTTTGGACTGCTTTCCTCTCCAAGATATTTAAGACCCGCGGCCACTGCTCCGCTTGAGACCAGTATGACTTCCAGTCCTCTATCCATGAGGGCCTTTATTTCCCCTGCAAGCTTGCCCATATTCTCCAGATCAAGGCCGCCTTCCTTAGAGGTAAGAGAGCTTGAACCGATCTTTACTACCACTCTTTTCAGGTTCTTTAAATATTTTATTCTATCTTTTACTATGTTTTGATTCATTTTTTTTATTCAGCTCAAAGATCCTTATTGTATTACTTTTCCTAGTCTATCAGATCAAAGACAAGATTTCCTATTATTACCGTACTGCCCTCATCTATTCCCAATTGCTTTAATCTGTCCCCTACTCTCATCTTTTTTAGTCTATATTTTAAATAATCAAGAGCCTCCCTGTTCTCAAGATCGGTCATGGCAACCATTCTTTCAAGTCTCCTGTTCTTTACCACATAACCGTTATGTCCCTTTATTATCTCTATCTTCCTGTCCTCAACCGTCTCTTTTGGTATCTCATATATCTTTATCTTTTTATCTTCACCGGCACCCGTGTCCGCCAGTCCGGCATCTTCCCTGATCGCTTCAATCCTTTTGTATAGTCCGGCCACAAGGTTATCAAGACCTTCACCGGTCGCTGCTGAGATAATAAATATTTCCTTTTCCTCTTTTCCCAGCCTTTTTGCAGCTTCCCTGGTAAGCTTGCGGTCCTCTAAAAGGTCCGACTTATTAATGATTATGACAAAATCCTTATTATATACTTCAGTATTATATAACCTTATTTCTTTCCTTAAAACATCATATGTCTTAATCAATTCGCTGACACCGTCTGGTTCCAGTAGCCTCTGCCCGTCGAGCACCATTGCAAGGACCGCTGAGCGGGTGATGTGCCTTAAAAACCTGTCACCCAGGCCGGTACCAGTATGCGCCCCTTCTATGAGTCCCGGAATATCAGCCACTACAAAATCTTCATCACCTACGGGCACCACACCAAGGTGGGGCGTCAGCGTTGTGAAAGGGTAATCAGCTATCTTTGGTTTTGCGGCAGATATTCTTGATACTATTGTGGATTTGCCTGCATTTGGAAATCCTACAAGTGCAACATCAGCAAGGATACGGAGTTCCAGGACTATCCAGGACTCTTTCGTGGTCTCTCCTTTTTCCGCAAAAGAGGGAAAACGTCTTGACTGTGATGTAAAGCTGGCATTTCCCCTTCCGCCAATACCGCCCCTTGCCATCAGGACCGAATCACCATCCACGGAAAGGTCCGCGATCACCTTACGGGCATGGTCCTTTACTATGGTCCCTACAGGGACATCGATTATGAGATCCTGCCCTTCACGGCCGCTGCGGTTATTTGTACTGCCTGATTTTCCATCCTCTGCCTTAAAATGAATTTTTTTCTTAAATCCATACAGTGTATTGATGTGGGCATTTGCCTTTATTACTATATCACCGCCTTTGCCTCCATTACCGCCATTAGCAACTTTCTTTCCACCTGTCTTGAGATTGAAAAAAGTTGCCATGCCGTTTCCGCCATTGCCAGCCTTTATGTTTATTTGTGCTTCATCTAAAAATATTGCCATTTGGATATACTATTACTTATGTTTTTAAAAATTTTAAGGATATATATTTATTCATAATGTGTCCACATCCTGATCACTTTTATTATTTTTTCTTTTTCATAGACCTGATAAATGATCCTGTGCTGAATATTGATCCTTCTGGAATAAGCATCTGCCGGCGCACAAAAGGCCTGTTTTCTATATAAATGATTGCCAGTATTTCTTACTGGATCTACTTTGTACCCATTTTCCTTATAACCTGCCTGGTCACGTCCCTGACCAGGGAATCAATATTATTTCCAGATTTGATATTTGACGAGCTTATGGGATCTTGTTCAGCACTACTCTTCTTCATGGATAATACACTCAATCTATTCATGGCTGTTTTCTTGATAGCTTCTTTCATGATCCCTGAAGTCTCGACCATATCAGATATGTCCTCGCTACTTAAACGCTCTTTTATCTTCCCGGTTGCAGCTTTCGAGATCTGCGAATACACAGAAGCTTTGTTTATTCCAAGACCAATAGCTTTCCGGATAACTGTATCTTCGACACCGGAACCACCATGAAGTGAAATATAGCATTTTGCTTTTTCCTTTATCTCTTTTAAAAGTCCAAGGTCAAGATCAGCTTTTCCTCCGCCGTGCGAAGTACCTATCTGGGGTGAAAGAATATCCACACCGGTTTCCCGAATAAACCTTTCGGCCTGTGCGGGGTCAGTAAGTCCGCTATTTCCTTCTGGTTTAAACTCTGATTCCATAAGCAGCTCATTCCGGTGAGAAAGCTCTACAGCATTCCTGGTCTCAATGATGACTTCTTCAAAACTAAGTTCCGCAGGTGCAACATACATAAGTGATGTAAAACCACATGTAATTGCCTCCCTCAATATACCTAGATCGTCCGCATAATCAAGATGAAGTACGACCGGGACATTAACTCCTCGTGCAGTTTCTTTTACTATTGCTGCGATCACTTCAAGACTGGTATTGATTATCTGTTCAGGATGCACATTAAGTATTACAGGCACTCCAAGTGTTTGGGCCGCCTCTACCACACCTTCGATCATTTCTAGATTAAGGATATTGAATCCAGCCAGGGCATACTTATTGGTTTCTGCTTCTTCTATAAATGATCTTAAATTTATAAGCGGCATATTTTCCTCTTTAATGCATCATAGGGTTTTATTTTCTTATGCTTTAGCCAAGCTGTGCTCTGGATGAAAAAATTATACTATAAGAGACCTATAAATTATATAATATAAATGATTTATTGACTCGTTTGAAAAGCAATTCATCTTTACATATAAATATTATCATAAACATTTCTACGATGTCTCATTCTTAATATGAGGACCATTGATTCATTACCCTCAATTGAGTAGGTGATGCGGTAGTTTCCAATTCTATAGTTTAAAGAAAGCTTTATATATCTTCCGCTCTAACATCAGGCCAAGGCCCTTTTTAAAATCAGAAAGAGCAAGGACTTTAGATATTAACGGTCCTACATCGATCTTTCTATCCCTTATGATCAAATCATAAGAACGTACAAGAGTATCCGGAGTAGCAGAATAAGTACTCTTTATTGTGAGCTCGCTTTTATATATCCTGTTAAAATCTACAGGTATTGGCTCTATATCAAGTCCCATTCCAAAGATATTTATCTGTCCCCCCGGTCTTATATATGAGATGGCATCTGTCACTGTATGTTTGTTGGTAACGGTAAGCACCGCAGAATCAACTCCTATAGGAGTTATTTTTTTTATCTCTGCAAGCAGGTCAGCTTCTAAAGGATTGATGACATAGTCCGCTCCAAACTCCCGTGCCATTTTCAGTCTTTGGCCGTCCATATCGATCACAACTGCCTTAAGCGCGGCAAGTTTTATAAGCTTTAAAAATAAAATACCAATAGCTCCCGCACCCACTATAGAAAAAAAATCACCTTTTATATAAGGTATCCTGCCCATGGCCCTGATGCAGCATGCCAGCGGCTCTACAAAAAGAGCTTCGAGCGGATTGCTTCCCTCCGGAAGCTTGAAGGTAGTGTTTGCTATATGTTCCGGTGACAATCTTATATACTGGCAAAATCCTCCTGGATAGATATTTGTCTCTTTAAACATCTTGCACATGGTATGGTTCCCATGTTTGCAGAAGTGGCACTTTCCGCAGGGAATATGGTGTGCAGCGACAACTATATCTCCGGTTTTAAACTTCTTCACTCCGGATCCGGCCTCCACCACTCTGCCTGTCACTTCATGTCCGTAGATTGAAGGCTTGTCCTTTGTGTCAAATATCTTAACTATATCTGAACCGCATAAACCACAATAAAGCAGTTCTATCAGCATCTCATCATCAGAGATCCCGGGTTTTTCGATCTCTCCCATGCGGAAGTCTTTTTCACTGTAACAAAACAGGGCCTTCATCATCTAGCCAACTCTATACTTTTAACCTGAATATATCTTTGGGATTATCATAAAACAGCATTCCCGCTAATACTTTTGCTTTATCAATATCAAATATTCCCTCATCCACTTTGATCGATAATGCCTTTGCCGCGTCCTGCTGTGCCAGCTTAAGATGTCCATATACACCATCTACAAAAAGATAATCTCCTCCAAAAGCTGATATCTTATTCAGCGGCACCGTATCAAACCATTCACAAAGTGCATTTACCGATGCATTGGGAGATACGATATGCGCCCAGCACATATCAATAAATACATTGGCAAAGTTCTTGGCAAGCACTGTAAGCTCATTCTGATATGGATAGCTTATATGGAATATATCAAAGGTGACATCCGGATATTCTAAAAATAAATTAGATAGAAGCTCAGGATTAGAATTGGAAAGAATATTGCCGCTTCCCTCCTGTATGCCCGTATGTATCTGGACTATCATATTCTTCCTGTTGGCGATATCAAGGATATAGTGAAACATGTAATCCTGGAAAGCCTTGCCGATGGGAGCTGGCCGCTCTCCCCAATCAGGCATATGCTTTGTGCTAAAGGCTTTATTAAACTCTTCTTCTGCAGCAGATCTTGTAACTCTTTCATATTTTAGAGTCCTGAGATATGCAAGTCCATTTTTCAAGGCCATTGCACCCAGCTCATAGGCTTTATCGATTATGACCTCTGTTGCCTCAAGCCATCTTGAAAAAGAAGTGATCCTGATGCCTGACTGTTTTTCTATTTTCACTATCTGGGACCATAGTTTAGGATATATCAGGTCTTTTAATCTGTAAACAGGACTAAAAAATTCCTTATCACAATATATGCTACGTTCATCCTGAGGATCATATTTTTTATCAAGGGTCCCTACATTAAGCAAACTGGTCCTTATCTTACACTTGTCTTTTAATATTTTTTTAAAATGTCCCGGTTTTAGATTTTGTAAGAATTTTTCATTAAGCTCTTCAATTGTCGAACCGTCTATCCTTTCGACTCCGTATATATCCCTGGCGACAATATCAAGTGCCCTGCCATAACCGGTATATCGGGAGATTTCCCAATATGGCTCCACCATCTTCCATTTTTCCATAATGGGCAATTTTTCTTCAATTATCCTATCATGATCCTTTATTGGAAGTCCTGCGGATATAAGGTCCCTGTTGAAATAATGGCCCAAAAATTCCTTTAAGACATCAGCCTCCATATCCCTGTCTTCCTCTTTACAGGGCAGGTGTTCATGAGTGTCTATGATTTCCAGGGTGTTTATATGGTCCAGGATTTCTTTACATGCTTCTCTCATTTAACTTCCTTCTGATATATTGATTCATAATAGACTTTTTAAATATTACAGCAATAGCTATTTGAGTTATATAGGTTACTTAAAAAAGTTTCCTAATGGCACGGTCGCTATAGTTTCTTTATAAAATTATTTATTTCTTCAGAAAATAAATCAATGATCTCTGTAAATCTTTCTACTAGCTTATCCAATCTTCCACTCTCCAATTCAAAACCATATATATTTCTAAAGAGGTGGCGAAATGCCAGATACTCATCGAGTTCAGCAGCCAATCTCTTCGATATCACCGGAGTTCTTACGCCTTCTATATTGATAGTCATCTGGGATAAAAGCCTTTTATGCCATTTATGCCCTCCGGTCATTCCACCATTTATATTATTTGCTATTAATTCAAATATCCTCTCACAGGCATTATAGAAGTCATGGAGTATAGAACCTTTTGCCCTCTTCATAATATAGCTGTCACCCTTGCATTCATCAATTTCGACTGACAGCTTTTTTATCTTATCCAGTTCTTCCCTGATAAAGCTTGCTATTTCATTTTTTTTTGTTTTATCATCCATGAAGCTTCAAGCCTTTTTCATCTATAATGCTTTTTATTCTCTCAGGAAGATCTTCGTACTGTCTGATGTCGAGGTCATACTCGCTCATCCTCAGGCAATAGCCAAATGCACCCAGATACCTATCTCCCAGACCTTTTACTGCCAGATCAATATCGGAAGTCTCTTCAAAGTGTTCCTTTTCTAAAAGACTCCCATAAAGTTTGACCTCGCTTGCGCCAAATTTTTTGATAAGCACGCCCGAGACTCTACCTGCCTCTTTAAGGGCATCATGTATTAAGTCCTTTTGTTTTTTCTCTCTGGCTCTTAAAGCCGTTTTTAGAATTCCCATTTTGATACCTGGTTTATGAATATCATTTTACTAATAAAAATAATATCATAAACATGTCATAGATTAAATACGTGACCCTGATCAGTCATCTGTATCACTAATGTTAGTGAAGGGCTGTGGTACCCACCCCACTAAAACTCACATAAAGGTCCCATCCGACTCTTACTATGATCACTGCAAGAAGTAGGGCAAAAATGATCTTTATGATCCTTTCACTTACCCTCTTGCTAAGATAGGTCCCGATCCTTGATCCGGCAATAGCACCTGCTGCTACAGCCAGCCCTATAAATATATCAAATCTTATGGATAGAAGTTTCCCCGTTATCCCGGGAATTGCATTACAGAGGACGATCATCAGTGAAGTGCCTATAGCGACTTTAAGCGGTAGATCAAAAAGCAGCATCAGGAGAGGCACATATAAAAAACCTCCGCCTACTCCCAGGATACCAAAAGAAAAACCTGCAAACAGAGCTATCGGGATTACCTTGAAATAATCTACTTTTTTAGGAATTCTTTTCGCTGCCAGTTCCAGATTATTATTTTCCTTGTTATTTCTTTTTATGAAAAACGGCACCGGGGTAAGGATAACTGAACATAAATAGATTATCT
>CAYRTF010000025.1:0-954 GCA_964427165.1 uncultured Actinomycetota bacterium
GATATAAAGATCGATGATACTACTCTCAGGGATGGGGAACAGACAGCCGGTGTAGTTTTTGCAAATGATGAGAAGATACATATCGCTAAAATGCTGGATAAGGTCGGTGTTCACCAGATCGAATCAGGAATACCTGCGATGGGCGGGGATGAAAAGGATGCTATTAAAAAAATTGCGGGACTCGGCCTGAACTGCAGTGTGCTTGCATGGAACAGACCAGTAAAATCAGATATAGAAGCGTCAGTTGAATGTGGTGTGGATGCAGTGGCTCTATCGATTTCTTCTTCGGATATACATATTGAACATAAATTAAGAAAAAGCAGGGAGTGGGTCCTTGAGACCATGAAAAGTGGTGTGGATTTTGCAAAGAGCCATAACCTTTATGTATCAGTTAATGCCGAAGATGCTTCAAGATCCGATATGGAATTCCTGCTTCAATTTGCCAGGACCGCAAGGGATGCCGGTGCTGACAGATTAAGGTACTGTGATACCCTTGGAATACTGGATCCTTTTGAAACTTTTATGAGGGTTAAGAATATAATCGATATAATAGGTATCGAAATGGAGATGCATACCCATAATGACTTTGGAATGGCTATTGCAAATGCAATTGCAGGGATAAAAGCCGGTGCTATATATGTCAATACAACCATAAATGGTCTTGGGGAGAGGGCCGGTAATGCTGCATTTGAAGAGCTTGTAATGGCCTTAAAATATATAGAAGGTGTGGACATGGGTTTTAACACTACGCTTTTCAGAAACCTTTCCGAGTATGTGGCAAGGGCCTCAAACAGGGTTCTGCCTACGTGGAAGCCTATTGTAGGAGGCAATCTTTTTGTATATGAGAGTGAAAATAAGATTTCCGGGATCATGGCGGATCCACTTACTTATGAACTTTTCAGGGAAACAGATGTGGGACTTAAAAGGGAATATGTTCTCGGCAAATATTCCGGG
>CAYRTF010000025.1:964-7840 GCA_964427165.1 uncultured Actinomycetota bacterium
CCGGGATCAACTCGACTATACATAAACTTGAGACACTTGGTTATAAAATAAGCAGAGAAGAAGCCAATGAACTTGCAAATATCATAAGAAGCAAGACTGTTGCCTCAAAGAGAGCATTGTTTGACAGTGAGATAATCGATACCTATAAGGAATTCAAGGGTTCATCTAAAAAAGAAAAAGCTGGAACCGGGAGGAAAAAATAATGACTAAATCAAAAAAGGACAGGGTAATAAATATAATAGACACAACACTCAGGAATGGCGAGCAGACAGCAGGAGTAGTGTTTTCCAAACATGAAAAAATAAGAATAGCAAAAATGCTGGATGAAATAGGTATTCCTGAAATAGAGATAGGCACGCCTGTACTGGGGGATGTTGAAAAAGACATAATAAGGGACATGCTTAAATTAGGGCTTAAAGCAAAATTGTATGCCTACTGCAATGCCGATGCTGGTGAGATAGAGGCAGCTGCGGATCTGGGAGTAAAGAATATAGTTATAAATATCTCTACCTCAGATATACATATAAAGGAAATATACAAACAGAACCGGACATGGGTGGTAAATATTTTGAGAGAAGCCATGAGGACCGCCAGGCAAAAGGATCTAAGCTTTATAGTCAGCGCAGAAGATGCAACAAGAACGGACCTGGAGTTTCTCTTAAAAGTGATAACCCTGGCAAAAAAGAAGGGTGCCGGGAGATTCAGGATATGCGATACTGTATCAAAATTTGATCCCTTCAGGACTTTTATGAATATCAATACTATCAGTTCTTCAGTCAGTCTTCCGCTTGAGGTCTACAATCACAATGATTTCGGAATGGCTACAGCAAACGGGATGGCTGCAATAAGAGGAGGTGCCGCGGGCCTGGTAGTTAGTGTAGGCGGTCTTGGCGACGGGACGGGAAATGCTGCAATGGAAGAAATAGTGATGGCTTTGAGATATCTTGAAAACCTGGAGATCGGGATAGAGACATCAAAATTCAGGGAGATAGCAGAATATGTTGCAAAAGCATCTGCAAGGGCAATACCGATCTGGAAGGCGATAGTGGGAACAAATGTCTTTGCACATGAATCAGGGATCCATGCTGATGGAGTGATAAAAAATCCTAAGAATTATGAAGTGTTCAATCCTGCAGAGGTTGGATTAACAAGGCAATTAGTAGTGGGGAAGCACTCAGGATCGCATACAATCCTTCATAAATTCAAGGAATATGATATAGAGCTGACAGATAAGGAAGCAAATGACATCCTTGCCATGGCAAGGGCAATGTCAGTGGACCTTAAAAGGCCGCTTTTTGACAAAGAGCTGATGTATGTCTACAAAGAATATGAATCAAAGAAAAAAGACAAACCGGATCTAGATGAATCCGGGGAATAGCTAGGATCAGAAGGGAGTATTTTGGGAAAGACGATCTCAGAAAAGATTATTAGCGAGCATGCTGGCAGGGAGCTTAAGTCAGGAGATATTTCAGTAGTAAGTGTTGATGTCGTGATGTCCCAGGATGGGACAGGACCGCTTTCAGTAAGCCAGGCAAAAAAAATGGGTTTTAGTATGGTTAAAAATCCTGAAAAATCAATATTCTTTATTGACCATGCAGCTCCGAGCCCCAGGAAGGAATTGTCTAATTCCCATGCTGTGCTCAGGGACTTCGCCGGAAGCAGCGGAGCGGTATTGAGTGATGTAGGCAGGGGTGTATGCCACCAGATACTTATAGAAGATTATTCATGCCCCGGCGATATAGTCATCGGAGGGGATTCACATACGTGTACGTCCGGTGCATTGGGCGCTTTTGCAACAGGAATGGGCTCAACAGATATTGCAGTCGGATATGTTCTTGCACAGACATGGCTCAGGGTACCTGATACTATTAAAATTAATTTTAACGGCAAGATAAATGAGGGAGTATCCGCTAAGGACCTTATCATATATCTTATCGGAAAGATCACATCTGACGGCGCCACCTATAAAGCACTTGAATTCGGTGGTGAAGTAAGCAGGATCATGGACATGGATGGCAGGTTTACTATTTCTAATATGGCAGTAGAAGCCGGGGCAAAAACAGGATTATTTGCTACTGACAGTATTACTGAGCAGTATCTCAGGTCCAAAAACAGGGGAGACTGCTTCAGGGAGGTATTTGCCGACAAAGATGCAGTTTATGAGAAAGTCATAGATATTGATTGTTCTGTCATAGAGCCGATGATATCGCAGCCCCATACTGTTGATAATGCACTACCGGTAAGGGATCTTGGGAATGTCAAAGTGGACCAGGTCCTGATAGGGACATGTACCAATGGCAGATTAAGTGACCTGAAGATAGCAGCTGGTATATTAAAAGGACAAAAAGTTTCCAGCGGAGTCAGGCTTCTGGTAGTGCCAGCCTCCAGGGAGATCTATCTCCAGGCCATAAGGGAAGGCATAATAGAGACTCTTGTAGAGAGTGGCGCCGCGATACAAAATCCCGGATGCGGGCCATGTGTAGGGGTGCACCAGGGTATTCTTGCCGATGGTGAGGTATGCCTGTCCACTCAGAACAGGAATTTTAAGGGCAGGATGGGAAATCCGGATGCTTTTATATATCTCTGCTCCCCCGCAACAGCTGCACGGAGTGCTATAACAGGTAAAATTTCTGATCCCAGGGAGGTTTAAAATTGAAAGATAATAGCGGAAATAAAAAGATACTTAAGGGAAAAAGTTTCAAATTCGGGGATGATATTTCAACGGACCTTATTGCTCCTGGAAGATTGTTCCACCTGAGGTCAAATCTTCCCGAGCTTGCAAAACATGTACTGGAAGATGCGGATCCTGATTTTGCCTCCAAAGTCGGATCAGGGGATTTTGTAGTAGGCGGGAGGAACTTCGGGCTTGGATCGAGCAGGGAACATGCTCCCACAATAATCAAACTTGCAGGCGTGGGCGCAGTGCTTGCAAAATCTTTCGCAAGGATATTTTTTAGAAATAGTATAAATGTCGGACTGCCTGTACTTATCTGTGATACGGATAAGATAGATGATGGGGACGAGCTTGAAATAGATCTAAAAACGGGAAAGATTGCAAATATCTCAAAAAATCTGGAATTGGAGTTCAATCCTCTTCCGGAAGTCATGATAAAGATCCTGGACGACGGAGGGCTTACTGAGCATATAAGCAAGAACAAAGGTTTTAACCTTTAATATGGTGCAAGTTTCTAAAAAAAATATTATTAATATCAAACTATATGAGGTAAATAGATGAAACACAGGATCACTTTGATACCCGGAGACGGTACCGGGCCAGAGATAACTGAAGCAACTGTAAAAGTAGTCGAGGCTACAGGTGCAGATATTGAATGGGATGAAGTCAATGCAGGTGCGGATGTATATGAGAGGGAAGGCTCAGTCCTGCCCCAGGCTGTAATAGATTCTCTTCAAAAGAACCGTGTCGGGATCAAGGGACCTATTACTACTCCGGTAGGAACTGGTTTCAGGAGTGTAAATGTGGCTTTGAGAAAATTGTTTGATCTTTATGCATGTGTGAGGCCCTGCAAGAGTTATGCGGGTGTAAAAAGCAAGTATAGCGATATAGACCTGGTAGTAGTAAGGGAAAATACAGAGGACCTCTATGCCGGTATAGAGTTTGAAAAAGGAAAACAAAAGACCCTGGAACTTATAGGATTTATTGAGAAAAAAACTGATAGTAAGATCCGGCCGGATAGCGGAGTAAGCATTAAGCCAATATCGGTCTTCGGTTCTGAAAGAATAATCCGTTTTGCATTCGAATATGCCAGAAAAAACGGGCGGAAAAAAGTCACCGGAGTTCATAAGGCCAATATAATGAAATATTCAGACGGTCTTTTTCTTGAGGTATTCAGGGAAGTTGCAAAGGATTATGAAGACATAGAGGCAGAAGACAGAATAGTTGATAATATGTGTATGCAGCTGGTACAGAAGCCTGAGCTGTATGATGTGATGGTGCTGCCGAATCTTTATGGTGATATAGTATCTGACCTTGCTGCAGGTCTTGTTGGAGGACTGGGTGTTGCACCAGGCGGTAATATCGGAGAGGACATGGCACTTTTTGAACCGACTCATGGAAGCGCCCCAAAGTACAAGGGACTAAATAAAGTCAATCCTACAGCGATGATGCTTTCTGCAGTTCTCATGCTTCATCATATAGGTGAACCTGAAAAAGCTAATGTTTTAGAAAAAGCAATTGCGGAAAATATCAGTGAAGGTAAATATGTGACATATGATCTAAAACCTGAGAGGGAAGATCCTACGGCTGTTGGTACCAGTGAGTTTGCTGATGCTATTGTTGAGAAGATAAATAAACTAAAATAATAGTTATTATCTATTCTCATACGCCCCGTCTTCAGTAAGCACTCCGTCGGTGATCACTATATCGTCACCACCGCCGTCGATGCCGTTTATGCCGTAGCTTTCAAGAGAATAGCTTGATCCATCCGATGTGTAAAGATAAGCATTATTCCAGGTGTCCACCAGAGGGACATGCTCTATATAGTCATTATCCTCTAAGGTATCGGGGTAAGCATCGGTCAGGGGATATGACTGAAGATCCACATTGTGCATTTCAAGAGCTTTTGCAATATTTGTCATCTCAGTCTCTGCACCAGTTTCCTTTGCGCGGGCATTTATGAGTTTGTATACGGGAATGGAGATCCCGGTTAAGACCGCAAGCACTATAATCACGATTAGCAACTCTACAAGTGTAAATCCTTTTTGTCCCTTATACATTTCACCCGGCACCTTTCATAAAAAGATCATAATATGATCAAATACTTCATCCGATAGTAATGGCCATTTGGAAAAAAGCTTATGATACCTGACCTTAATTCATATTTACCAAAAATATAATATAAAATAATTAATTATTATTTTATTATTATATTATTATATTATATAAAATAAAAGTAAAACAGAAATATAGAAATTAATTAAAAAATACTTAAACTAATTGAGTTATCTGGAGGTGGGTGGGCCTGCGCCCACCCTAAGAGGGTCAACTGAAAAAAGCACTGGGAGAATTGTATCATATAAATTATATAAGGTTAATAATTTTAAAAAATAATTGCAGTTTTATAGTTAAAAACCAGTATTTATCCTAAAATAGAGCCAATACTTTTATCAGGTGATTTTATGGCAGAAAAACAGGGTGTAGATCTCAGGATCTTAAAAGCTATTTTTAATATTACGAATTCAATAGGCTCCGAGCTGGATCTTGAAAAAGTATGTGATCTTATGGTTGAAAAGATCTACCAGCTTGTAAAATGCAATGGCTGTGCGATCATACTTATAAGTGGCAATAAGGCAAAACTCCAGAGTGAGATAGGTTTTGGACCGAGCATAAAGGATGTGGAGTTTTCCGTTGATATGCCGTTAATAAAATACATCCTCTCGACTAAAAACAAGATCTTTATAGGAGATATCGAAAAGTCCTATTTCAAATACAGCATACCCAGGGGCGAGCTTACGTCTTCGATGATATGCATGCCCATAATCGTCAAGGACAGGGTAAAAGGCATAATCTATATTGATTCAAAGAATATAAATGCTTTTTCCAGCAATCATGAGTATTTTTTGAATATCCTTGCACATGAAATATCCATAGCTATTGAAAGGGCGATAGCCTATGAGAGGATAAAAGAGCTCACTATAAAAGATGATCTCACTGGTGTTTACAATAGAAGAAAATTCGACCAGGACCTCAGGGAAGAATTAAATAAATCAATAAGGTATGTCAGGAATCTCTCACTACTTATGGTGGATATTGATTATTTTAAAAAATATAATGACATTCATGGACACCAGAGAGGGGATGCGATACTAAAGAAGCTGGGTATGGTATTTAATAAGAATATGAGAAATACCGATAAAGCATACCGCTATGGAGGAGAAGAATTCGCTATAATATGTACCGAGACAGATAAGGAAAGTGCAATAATCTGTGCGGAGAGATTAAGAAAAGTCATAAATAAAGAGAAGTTTGAAGGCGAAGAAGATATAAAGCCATATAATAATCTTACAGTAAGCATCGGAGTCTCGAATTTTCCATTTGATGCTACTAAGCTGGACCAGTTTATCAGGCATGCTGATAATGCGCTTTACAGGGCCAAAGCAGAGGGAAGGAACAGGGTTATAGCATAGCTCTGCATAAATAATTATTCTTAAATGCTAAAAAGCGAAGATATGCTTATTATTTATATCTTTCTGTCAATAAATAGAAGGAAATCTGGAACATATATAGAAAAGTTAAAAGTATTCAATTGACTGTCAGCGGGATAATTGGTATAGTTAGGTATATCTAACAATTATAGATGATACGGAAAGCGGCTATGGATAAAGTATTATCACAAAGTCTTGAGGATTATATTGAGGCTATATATATAATCAGTCTTGACAGTAAAGTAGTAAGAGTCAAGGAAGTGGCAGGATTTCTGGATGTAAAGACCCCTTCAGTAGTTGACGCCGTAGGCAAGCTGACCAAAAACGGCCTTGTCAATCATGAAAAATATGGCTATCTGGATCTGTCAGATGAAGGCAATAAGCTTGCCCGCAGGATATATCTGAAACATGAAAAGATCTATAAATTCTTCAAGGATGTCCTTATAGTAAGTGATGAGGTATCAAAGAAAGATGCCTGCAAGATCGAACATTATATCAGCAAAGAGACAATGAGCCATATGGTAGGGTTCATTAAATTCATTGAGAGTTGTCCCGAGGGATACCCTGAATGGCTAAAAGCTTTTAAATATTTTCTAAAACATGGGAAGAGGCCGGAAAAATGCAGTAAAAAACAATCTTTCAAAACTAAATAGATCAAATCTTCAATACTACCTTAAATATAAAAACCAAAGATTTGCTTGACAAAACTATATC
>CAYRTF010000025.1:7850-8580 GCA_964427165.1 uncultured Actinomycetota bacterium
GTCTACTAAAGTTAGGTTAGACTAATTTTATTTAATTTACTTATTGTAAAATATGATTTTTGGAAAAAAGATAAAAACAGGACCAAAAAGGTTAAGAAAGCCTAAAGCTAATATCGGGCATGGTCCCGGGCAGCAAAGTCTTAAAGGGCATCTGGGTATCGGCAAGACTGCAGATATTTTAAAAAGCGGCATGCGGGGTCCGGGCTACAGCAATCCAATGCCTGCGCCCCCCTTACAGGGGAGGAAGCTGCTAACTCTGGCGCATGCGGTACCGGGTAAGAAATATAGGATAATAAAAGTCGAGGGAGATTGTAAATTAAGCTCCAGGCTTTGTGCAATGGGGCTTATACCTGATGAACTGCTCAGTGTGTATACGGCATCCAGGGGAGGGCCGGTCCTTATTACTATCAAAGGTTCCAGGTTTGCAATTGGAAGAGGTATGACTAATAGGATAATCATCGAGGAGACCTGATGAAGGGAAAGAAAATAGTCATAGCTCTTGCCGGAAATCCCAATTCCGGAAAGACGACTATCTTTAATAATCTCACAGGTTTAAGACAGCATGTAGGGAATTATCCTGGAGTTACAGTAGAGAAAAGAAGCGGGGAGATCCACTATAAAGATTATTTCATAAAGATAATAGACCTTCCCGGTATTTACAGCCTGACTGCATTTTCCGAAGAAGAAATAGTAGCGAGAAATTATATCCTTAGGGAAAAACCGGATATAG
>CAYRTF010000025.1:8590-13358 GCA_964427165.1 uncultured Actinomycetota bacterium
TCCATGATCGTCAATATTGTTGATGCATCCAATCTTGAGAGAAATCTTTATCTTACGGTACAACTTCTGGAAATAGGCGCGCCTCTTGTGCTTGACTTCAATATGGCCGATATTGCAAAGAAAAAGGGTCAGGAAGTTAACAGGAAGCTTCTATCTGTATTACTTGGGGCGCCGATAGTTGAAACAGTCGGTCCAAAGGGAATAGGGACAGGTGAGGTCCTTGACGCGGCTATTAAGGTAAAAGAGGGCAAAGATATAAAAAAAGTAGAAATATCCTATGGTGAAGAAATAGAGAATGAACTGGATAGGATCAGAAGCTCTATAAATAACCATGCCGGTACGTTTCTTTGGTCCGGCGATAGGTGGACGGCGGTAAAACTGCTTGAACAGGACCAGGAGATAATCAACAAGTTGAAAAAAGCAGATCCGGACAGGTACAGTGAAATAGAAAAAGTAGTCTCAGCTTCGATCAGGCATATCAATAATATTTTAAGAGATCCTCCCGAAGTGGTCATAGCAGATGCAAGATATGGTTTTATAAAAGGCGCACTCCGGGAGGCTTATAAGGAAGCAGATACTGGCAATATAGATGTTACGGAAAAAATTGACAGCATAATAACTAACCGTTTTTTTGGTTTACCCATATTTGGTATTATTATCTGGCTCATGTTTCAATTTGTGTTTACGCTGGGCAGGTATCCCATGAGATGGATAGAATATGGTTTTGAGAAATTATCAGTGTGGTTTAGCGGCATAATACATGCAGAGTTGCTAAGATCGCTTGTGGTAGACGGAATAATAGGAGGAGTTGGAGGCGTAGTCGTGTTTACTCCAAACATTGCACTTCTATTTTTGGCCATAGCCCTTCTTGAGGATTCTGGTTATATGGCCAGGGGAGCCTTTGTCATGGATAGGATCATGCATAAGATAGGATTGCACGGAAAGTCATTTATACCGCTTATTATCGGGTTTGGATGTACCGTTCCGGCATATATGGGGTCAAGGATACTTGAAAACAAAAAGGACCGTCTTATAACCATGCATATAAATACTTTTTCCAGCTGCGGAGCCAGGCTGCCGGTATATATTTTACTTGCAGGGGCCTTCTTTCCTGCGATTGCCGGAAATATTATCTTTTCTATTTATTTTATCGGGATATTATTTGCAATAATAATGGCAAAGGTCCTGAGAGCTACAAGATTTAAAGGAGAGATGGAACCTTTTGTAATGGAGCTTCCCCCCTACAGGATGCCAACATTTAAGGGGGTATTCATCCATACCTGGGAAAGGACCTGGATGTACCTGAAAAAAGCAGGTACCATAATCCTTGCGATCTCGATCCTGATGTGGTTTTTATTTACCTTTCCCATGCTGGGACCTGATGATTATCCTGAAGATCTTGAATCCAGGATAACTTTATTAGAAGAGTCTTATAATTCAGGCAGTATAACTGGCGAGGCCTATATAGAGGCAGTTGCAGAAATAGATGGTGAAATTGCTGCGGAAAAGCTGGAATTCTCTGCTGCGGGAAGGACAGGAAAATTTCTTGAACCGGTCTTCAGGCCGCTCGGTTTTGATTGGAGGATGGTAGTAGCATCGATTTCCGGTATTGCTGCAAAGGAAGTAATAGTATCCAATTTCAACACGCTTTTCAGCCTTCAGGGCGCTGATGAAGGTTCTGCTGGGCTGCAGCAGAAATTGAAAGAGAATTATGATCCACTAAAAGGATATACCTTTATGCTATTTGTTCTTCTCTATTTTCCCTGCATGGCCAGTATGGCAGTATTCAGGAGGGAAGCGGGGACGAAGGAGATGTTTTTCCAGATGGGCTATACTTCGGTACTTGCCTGGGTAGTGGCATTTGTGGTCTATCAGGCGGGAAGTTTTTTTATGTCTTTATAGCTGTCTGGCTGAGCACTGCTACATTGTTTTATGAATTTGCGGATGATTTATGGATTGTATGATCAAGTAGAATAAAACAATCAAATATAATATTTTTTTATTGTAAAAGGTAAGGGTTTAGATAAATGGCGATCTGGGAAATAATTATCATAAGCATAATTGGAGTATCGGCTGCAGGATATCTGGGATGGATATTGTTTGGAAAGAATAGGGAAAAGAATATATGCACCTCCTGCCCCCATTCGATATTATGCGATAAACAGAAACGGAAGTAACTCTACCATAAAACCATATTTCAAACCCCATATTTAAATTCTCAATTCAAGTTTTTTTAGATATTATGTAATAATAATTAAATTTGTGTTTTTAATTAGACACATTTTAAAATATCATTAAATATATTTTTATGATATCTCTGCATTTAAAGATTCAATGCATTATTATAAACTTTAAATATTAATTATTTTATAAGGGGGTTAAATCAATATGAAAACAGTACTATGCTATGGAGACTCTAATACTTTTGGCTGGAATCCGGTAAGCTTTGATCCGCTGGACACTCCAATTATTTTCAGCCAGCACAGGTTTGATAAAAATAAGAGATGGACCGGCATAATGGCAATTGAGCTCGGAAAACAATACTATACTATTGAGGAGGGACTTCCCGGAAGGACTACAGTATGGGATGACCCGGTTGAGGGTGAAGATAAAAACGGGGAAAAATATTTACTTCCCTGCCTGCTGTCTCATGCTCCAATAGATCTTGTACTGCTCATGCTTGGGACCAATGATCTCAAGATGAGGTTTTCAGCGACGGCTTTTGATATTGCCATGAGCATAGGAGTATTGATCGGAATAATAAGAAGAAGTGGTACTAACAGAGAAGGCAAATCTCCAGAGATACTTGTCATCAGTCCTCCACCTCTGGGAAAGTTGAGCGAGTTTGGTGAATTTCTTGAGGGTGGTACAGAAAAATCAAAGAAGCTGGCAAATTATTACCAGAGAATATCAAAACAGCTTGGATGCGAGTTTCTGGATGCAGGCAAGGTCATTAAATCCAGCCCGATCGACGGGGTGCACTTTGAGGAGGCAGAACATGCTAAGCTGGGAAGAGCTCTGGCAGATAAGGTAAAGACTATTATTTAAAATATTTGTATTAGAGGGGGTTTACCCCCTCTAAATAGTTATATTTTTTTTAATAAAGCATATCCTGTCAGAGAGGCTCGAAGCTTCTGTGAGATTATGGGTGCAGAGAAATACGGTGATCTTTTTCTTTTTAAGGCTTTTTATAAAATTCCTTACCATATGGGCGCTTTCAGGGTCCAGGCCGGCTGTTGGTTCATCCAGGAATAATATCCTGGGCTCATGTATTAATGCCCTGGACAGGGCCAGCTTCTGTTTCATTCCTTTGGAATAGGTGCCGGCAAGATCATTCTTTCTCTCCCACAGGCCGAACATCTTAAGATATTTTTCTATATTGGACTTTCTCTTCTTATCGGGAATATCATAGAAGCTGGAAAAATAGTCCAGATTGTCATATGCGGATATCTTCTCATAGAGTCCGGGTGTCTCAGTCAGAAGTCCGGTAATGGATCTGATATATTCTCCATTGGTTTCCGGATCTTCCCCATCGATTACAATACTTCCTGAAGTGGGGGAGATGAGAGTGGAAAGCATTCTGATAGTAGTCGTCTTTCCTGCTCCATTAGGTCCCAGGAAACCGAATATCTCGCTTTCATCTATATCAAATGATATATTTTTGACAGCAGTTACTGTCTTAAACTCTTTTGTAAGATTTTCAACTGTTATCATAAGAAAAAATTCTACAGCTAATATTTAAAAAATCAATATTTTTACAATCCATATTTCTTTTTGACAGATAATGCTATTAATATTTTTTTACTGTAATGAAAATTCTCTGGAGTTTTATTATTATAATTTCCTTTTGTGATTTTGCCTATATTTGAATATAATTTTCTTTATTGGCAGAAAGGGAGATGATGGCAATAAAAACAAAAAAAAATAGCATTAAGAAAATTGATATATTGATGATAGATAATTATGATTCCTTTACCTTTAATCTTGTCCAGTTCCTGGGCATTCTTGGAGAAAATATAAAGGTCAGGAGAAATGACAAGATAGATCTTGACGAGATAGAAGATATGGCTCCATCAAAAATAGTCATCTCTCCAGGACCCGGCAGGCCCGATGATGCCGGGATATCCAAGGATCTTATCAAGAGATTTTATAAAGATATACCGATCCTTGGCGTCTGCCTCGGGCATCAATCCATAGGAGAAGCTTTCGGAGCCGAAGTCATTAATTCCGGAACTGTGGTACACGGAAAGACATCAGAGGTTTATCATGACGGAAAAACAATTTACAAAGGAGTGGAAAACCCTTTTACTGCGGCCCGCTATCATTCCCTTATTTTAAAAAAAGATACCATACCCTCTTTTTTAAAAATAACCGCGCATACTGCAGATGATATAGTGATGGGGGTAAGACATATAGATTATCCGCTGGAGGGCATACAATTCCATCCCGAGTCCTTCCTTACAGACAGCGGGATGAGGATTCTGGAAAATTTTATTGATCTATGAGAATAATATCTACAATCACAGAAGTCGATCTGGCCCTGGCTCCCCAGGATATTGCATATCAGCTGAAAGAATCCGAATATTTATGTTTTTTGGATAGCAGCCTGATGCCCGATAAATATTCGAGATTTTCATATATTGGCTGGGAACCTGCTTTTTCAATAAAGAGCTTTGGGCTGAAAAATAAATTTATCAATATTTCAAAAAAAATAAATAGTTTTTCCTATCATCATCCAATAAAGTATTTCAAGGAAAATCTTAATAGT
>CAYRTF010000026.1:0-13251 GCA_964427165.1 uncultured Actinomycetota bacterium
GCCAGTACTGGGTTTTTATCAAAGACTCCCCATATTGTAACACTCTACATCATGTCCCAAATGGGGAGCTCTCCATTTGGGACATAACAATGGATCGACCTCATATATCTTCTGTATAAGCCGTGCCCAGGACCTGTTAAGACCACCGGGATTATCATCTTCTATGATATGGGTCTCGGGCTCACCATCTTCTTTTTTTAATCTACCTCTGGTGACGTTACTGTAATAACCCAGATATCTAACGGTCTGCCCTCCCCTATCCGGTATATGGGAGACAAGGGCTGCCATCCATTCAAGACAGCTAAACTCTTTTATGTCTTTTCCATATTTGGACTGGTAGGTTACCTTTGCCTGATCAGAAAAGTATTTCATCCGCTCCTGTGAGAAAGACGCTCTTATGATGTATCTTGCAAGGTTCTCTGTAGACCTTGCATTTTTTGGATTTATCCTCTTTCCGCAGTAAACCCCGAAGCCTGTGTGTCGCCATGAAGAAATTAAATCTATAATCTTTTCTGTAATAAAGCCCTTAGCCAGAAGCATCTTAAATATCCTGTGTATGAAAAGTTTTTCAATTGATGCCGTATCAATATCAATAGATGGAACATAGAAGAATCCGTCAATGGATAAAGCACAGTAATGATCGCAACCGAAAATACACCCAGGGGCAGGTTTGCAACCCTCCAGGAAAGACCCAGCGCCGTTGTGTTTCCTGAACCAAGATTTAATGCGAAAAAATAATCCACACCATTGTTCAGGTTAACAGCACCCAGACTTAAAAGGATAGGAAACATCAGTGCAAATATCTCCAGGACCCCCTCATGTTTGAAATCCAGCTTAAAATTGTCTCTAAATCTCTGCCGGATCATATCCTTGATTGATTTTTGTCCAGATGCAGGGGCAGATCTATATTCCGGTCCTGCACTCCTTAGCTGAGGGACCTGGACAAGAAAGTGCATAAGGGATCCAGCCATGATCCCTGCTGCCATCGAGTATATTCCAAGTCTTGAATAAAGAGTGGTCACAAAGATAATCGTAACTATATTCATCACAAAAGGTGCAAGCGAAGGCAGGGTGAAAAAATTATGGGAATTTAAAATACCAGTGACCAGACCTGATAAACCCAGGGCAAGAAGTGAAAATATCATTATTCGGTTCATGACCACAAATCCTGCAATATCCATCTGATCACCGGAAATATTTGAAAGGAGTGTTCCTATTTGTGGTGAAAGAATAAATATTATAGCTGCTATTACTGAAAATCCGATGATCATTATGTTTGCTATAGAGCTAACAAATATACGGCTGTCGTCCATTCTTCTGTTTTTTATATACCTGGAGTATATAGGAATAAATGCTGCCACTATTAGAGATTCAGCAATAAGTATCCTGAAAAGATTTGGAATATAATTTGCCCAGATATAAGCATCTGTCTCAAAGTTTATACCAAAATATCCTGCCATTATCTGGTCCCTCACAAGACCGGACACCTTAGAAAGCAGTATTGCAATGATCACCAATACCGTGGCCCCAAAAATCCTTTTTCTTGAAATAAACCGGTCTTCACCCATATATGTCTTTTCTTTGATATATTTACTTAACTTATGATACCCATGGATTGTATTATATCATTGTGAATATGCCAATAATAAGTGTTTTTATTTATTTAAAAAAATGCTAAAATGTCTCCTTGTTTGCTATAAAAGTCCAATTTTTTGGAGGAAAAATAGATGCCGAATATTAAATCGCAGATAAAACGTGATAGGCAGAATAAAAAGAGAACTATAAAGAATAAGGCTTTAAAGTCCGGTATAAAGACAGCTCAGAAAAACCTGATCGCTTCTGTTGAAGGGAAAAAGCTTGAGGACGCGAAATCAAATCTGGCCAAACTGGATAAAGCTCTTGATAAGGCCGTTAAAAAAAGTGCGGTCCATAAAAATTATTCTGCAAATAAGAAATCCCAGGCTGCAAAGCTTGTGAATTCTTTAGGGAAATAATATAGAAGCTAGCCCGGCCTTAACGGAATTGAAATAAATCTTAAGTCATTTAGGTTTTTATATCAGTTATCTGGGCTATCATTCTTCTTGCAAGATTTTTATTTTCAGAAGGACCCATCCTGAATTTTATATCATAATCATTTAATAGCTCAATTACCCTTACTATTTCTTCATTTGAGTAATTCTGTGAAAACTTAATATATTTACTTACAAGTTTTCCTATAAAATATGGGGGCATATTTATATTCTTTTCAAGAAATGTTGTTACTCCCGCGGTTCCATTTCCGGTCTTTATATAAAGCATGCCTTTAAACATCCTGTGGATGAGTGTGATGAGCCCCATAAGATTACTGTCCTCTGATAGTATTTCTTCCAGGGCCGCAATACTTCCATTCTTGTCTCTGCCGCCAATATAATCTACAAGGTCAAATATTTTCATGGAAAACACCCTGGGAACAAGATGCCTGACAACCTCTTCCTCGATAATCTTTTTATCTTCAGAACTAATATAATCGCGTAGTTTTAAATATTCATTTTTAAGTAGGTCCAGGTCAAGATTAACATTTTCGATAAGAAGGTCCCTGGCTTCATCGGTAAAAGCTATTCCGTCTGCCGAAGTTTTATTTTCAAGCCATCTTAGCATATCTTTTCCTGCAGGGGCCCTTAGCCTCTTTACTGAACCTTCCTTTTTTAAAACATCTAATAGGGCCTTGTTTATCTTTTCATTTGAGGCAGTGAGTATAAATACTATATCCTCTCCATCGATGGCTTTTGCAATTGTCTTTTGGAATTTTGCCTTAAATTTCTCAATATTTTTAACTACCGCTATCTTCCGGGAGGAAAAAAGAGAAGGGGTGGATATATAGTTTTCAAGCTCACCATCAGTACTTTCGGAATCAGGTCTAAAAATCTTATAATCTGTCTCAGTATTTATCTTGTCTTCAATAAATCTCTTTATCTCTCCTACTTTTTCTTCCAGTACAGAATCTATACGGCTTATATAGAGATAAGCTTTTTTTAATTTATCTATCTTATTTTTTGTTTCCGGCAATTGTCCTCCTCATTATGTCCCCTAATTTTCTATTACTTACTTCTAAAAATCAAATCATTTAGCCCCCAATTTTTTCCCGGGTAAACTGTGGATCATAATTAAAAGCATGGTCATGCCTGTATAGTATATAAACAACTGTAAGGGCATTATATTTGAAGCTTTTATTACCGGAAGACCGGGTCTCGAAAAAAAACCAGTCAGCAGGCCCATTATATTAAATAAAGGCGTAGTGACCTTTAAAATGATCCCTCCAATGGGCGGCCAGATGACCGCACATACAGCT
This sequence comes from uncultured Actinomycetota bacterium, assembly GCA_964427165.1. Lineage (GTDB taxonomy): Bacteria > Actinomycetota > Humimicrobiia > Humimicrobiales > Humimicrobiaceae > M55B120. Next base: position 3,329 of record CAYRTF010000026.1, read on the forward strand.
GACATCATAAGCAGTAGTAGGAGTATATAGAAAAATGGCAATATAAGGATATTTGATACTGGAGATATGAGGGGAAGCGACCCGAAATAATAAAGTATGAGCGGACCGCACGTCAGCTGGATGGAAATGGTGAGTGTAAGGGTTCTAAATACTTGCTTTGCGACAATTTTTTTCACCAACGGAACGCTGGATAAGATCTTTATAAAAAGAGGATATATAAAAACAACACCCGCCATCGCCGAAAAAGAAAACCAGAACCCGATATCATTACTAAATGATGGACTTAAGATAAGAAGCAGGATAAATGAAATACATAATATCCGGGGCCTGTCTGGCTGGCGGTTCCACTGTACGGCCGCTGCCGCAGATACCATCCATATAGAAGCCCTGAGAACACTTGCCTTAAGACCAAGTAAATAATTATACATAATAAGAAATATGATGATAAATATTATCAATATATAGTTTGTCTTTACTCTTGCGGCAAAGATATAGATGATAAGCACGATAAACGATATATGCATTCCTGATATCGCCATAAGATGGGCCGTTCCACTCTGCCTGAAATCATCCTGCAGCCTGTTGGAGACATTTGTCCTGTCTCCCAGGATAAGGGCTTCTGCAACTGGCGCATACCTATAGTCCAGATATTTGTAGAAGGTCCGGCTGATACAATTATATACAGCCTTTCTAAACCCATACATTCTTTCCGGAAAGCTACCTGCACGGATAAACCTTATATTGCTATGGTTTGCCCTGATCCGTGAACCATCTACAGAACTAGCGGCCTCTCCCTTTACTTCTATGAGATCATCTCTCTTTATGTTTAGATTGCCGGGCCTTTTAATGATCACACCTATTTTCCCCTCTCCAATATATTTCCCCTCATTTTCCCCGCTGCCTGCAGTATGCCAGAAACATTCTGCCTCCATTTCAAGATATATGCTCCCATATTTTGCCGCCGGATGGCTGGACACCCTGCCTTTTGCTATTATGACTCCCATGATGCCGTCCTCTTCCCTGTCAATCGCAGGAGACAGGTCCACTCCTTTAACTTCTTTACTGTTTACCCCTGTAAAATACCCCATGAGCATCATCACAATTACCGGAACGACTACTATAAGCAGTAAATTTTTGGCTTCCGGTGCATTCCCGTCAGATATTGTATTTTTCTTTAAAATACATACTGGGCCAGACAGGGAAATTAGAATCACCGCACCTATAATAAAAAAATACAGAAAAGCTGGTGTTTGAAAGTATGGTAAAAGTTTTATACCCAGGAAAAGCCCCAGCCCAAAAGAGACCGTCCATAAAATGTAATGATTGTTTAGTGCTATCCAATATAATCTTCTCATATAATCTGCAATCTATAAGGTATAGACCTTTTAAATATTTTTTTCATAAGACGATAGGATATGCCGGTCCATACCGGTCCCTATATCTATAACCTGATATAGTCTTTAATATCCCCATATTTCTTTGGCCCGATACCGCTTATATCCAGTAGTTCTTCCTTGCTTTTAAAGCTGCCGTATTTATTTCTGTGATCTATTATCTTTTTTGCTGTTGCAGGTCCTATCCCCGGGAGTTTCTCAAGTTCGCTGGTACCAGCAGTATTTATGTTTACAATATTTCCATATGAACTTCCGGAAACATCACTTCCAGAATTATCTATATAGGGCTGGTAGGAATCTCTATAATAAAGAGAGCTCCCCTGCTCCACTTCCTCAAATGAAGGAATATATATCCTCTGACCGTCACCTGCTTCCATTGCAAGATTTACCGCAGCAAGACATGCGGAATCTGTTGCTCCTCCTGCAAGATCGATAATATCCGCAATACGGAGGCCTTGCTCCACATCATAGACACCAGGCATGTAAACTTCACCGCATATGTGGACCCTATAGATTTTCTTTCCTTGCAATCTCAATTCTCTGCTTTATAAAGACTGCAGTGAAGACCAGGACAATTATCACTACAAGACATGCGGTTGTAAGGTAAAAGTGTTTCCTGGAATTATACCTTAGATTGTTTGCATAAAATTTTATCCTTGAAAGTATTTCCCTTATATCTATAAGATTCACAACATCACGATCCTTAAAAAAACTTAAAAAGCCTTGTGCATAAAGCTTAATTTTTCCCGGGTAAAAAATATTAAATATAATTATGTATTTATTCATATACATATTAACATAAATTAATATTTTTATTTAGCTTTTACTGGGAATAATAAGCATTGGATTAAAAGCACAACTTAAAATAGTCCATTTGAATTAAAATTCATTTCTTAACCTCATTCAGTCACAATAACCCGGCATCCAAGCAGCACGATTAAATTAAATAATCAATAGTTACTGCACCTTAAAGGACATGAGTCTCATATCTTTGTGTGACAAAATGAAAACAAGATAGCTAAAAAAGAAAGTAATAAATTTGCAAACCGTTTTTTAGTATAATATTTATGTAAGAAAGACTGGAATATAATAAGCATGTCTTTAAAGATTGATCATTTAAACTACTGGAGGATATCATGGGAAATAAAGTGTATATACTTATTGAAGATGGATTCAGGGATGAAGAGCTCGTCTATCCTTACTATAGGTTTATCGAAACTGGTTATGAGGTAAAGATAATCGGTCCGGAGGCTGGAAAAGAATATAAGGGGAAATTCGGCATACCTGTAAAATCGGATGTCACTCCCGCCGAAGTAAACCTTGATGAAGTGGCCGCATTAATAATACCCGGAGGCTTTGCTCCGGACAAGATGAGGCTTAACCGTGATATGGTCGATCTAGTAAAAAAAGCATTTGACAGCTGTAAGGTAATAGCTTCAATATGCCATGGGGGCTGGATGCTTGTCGAAGCCGATATATGCAAGGGAAAAGATGTCACCGGTTATATTGCAATTGCCACTGATCTGACCAATGCAGGAGGGAACTACATTGATAAAGAAGTGGTGGTCGATGGTAATCTGGTTACTTCCAGGATCCCGGATGACCTTCCAGCTTTCTGCAGATCAACACTGGAGCTTGTAAAGGCATATAACAAATAGGATTTTCTTCTAGACACTAGCTAACTTATAGTGCTAGTAACCCGACTACCTTACAGTCTCACATATAGGTAATAGAATTATTTATTTATATAATGTATCTTTACTGCTTGAGATAATTGACCCTATGATGGGATTTAACTCTCCGGTTCCGAATGGATTTTCCTTTCTTAGCTAATGAATATTTCTGTCTCGCCAGGTAGTATCAATTCCTATGAGATATATTGATATGATATATATTGTCTTTTATTAGATATCAATCAATACTCAGTCCTACTCTCATCAAATGTAACCAGGACCTCATTACCAGCCATCTTCTTTCTAAGCTCAGTAACTTCATCCATTGTGTCTTCTAAGGGTAAGCTTACCTGCCCTCCATTAAAGTAACTCCTGTACATCCCCTGCCACACTTCAAAATTAGTATAGGCATTAGAAAAACTACAGGGGTGTTCAGTGTCATCATTTAACCACTTTGCGATATCATCTATATATCCAGGCATATCCTGGTCATAGTCCATTGCACCAGGTCCTTTAAAGACACCACCAGAGGTCACTGCCTTATAACCTCCCCCGGTATATACTTCAGCATATCCATCTGTTCCCATGGCCCCTATGCGGTTTTTGTGGAACCATTTTTTGACTTGAGGAACATCCGGCGCACCTGCCCCTACTTCATATATACCCCTTATACCTCCAGTGTACTGCACAAAGGCTCCTATATAGTCAGGAGAATAGTGTTTGTCTGGTGAAGAGAGCTTACACTTTCCTGCTGCATTTGCCATAACCCACTCTGGTACCGGGTTACCTGCAAACCACCTTGTATAATGAAGCATATGTTCCGCCATATGAGCCGGCCATCCTACTGCTGTAGCATATATAGTGTGCACCTTGCCAATTTTACCTGAGTGGATTATATTTGCTACTTCCTGATAATGCGGACCATATCTGTGTTGATAGCTTAAAACCCCTTTAATCCCTGAATCCTCTACCATCTTTTTTATCTTTTGTCCTTCAATTGTGGTAAGCGCCACAGGTTTTTCAAAGGCAATTAGCTTTGCGCCAGACTCTATAGCAATCTCAATCATCTGGCTACGTATATCAGGCAATGTGCAGAAGCAGAATACATCAGGTTTTGCTTTAAGCGCCACTTCCCTTGCATCAGTTCCTGTTATGGGATTGTCAAGATCCTTTGCTACTGTCTCTATTGCATCCTCTCTTATATCACAAATAGCTGTCACTTTAAAATCAGGATGTGCATTAAAGTGGGCTACGTGATGTCCTCCCCTTTTACCAAGGCCTACTACCATTACTTTATATTTACTCATAACTGTTTATCACTGATCCTTATTTGTTTTTTAAGTCCCACTCTTTTACCTTTTCTATTACATAATCTGCTTCTTTGTCTGTTAGTTCAGGAAACATAGGCAGAGATACGCAGCTTGATGCGTTTTTCTCAACATTATTTAAGCTTCCCCTTATCTCTGCGTCTTTTCCCCATGGATAGCCGTCTTGTGTGTGAATAGGTATTGAGTAGTGGGTCTTGGCATCTATGCCCTCACCTTGCAGGTAATTTAAGAGGCTGTCTCTTTTAGATGCATCTACAGTCTCTACAACATAGAGATGGTATACATGTCTTACCCCTGTAGCCTCATAGGGTAGCTCTATAGTAGTGCAATCAGCCAGACCTTCCGAATACTTTTTGGCCCATGACCTTCTAAGGTCTGTCCACTTAGTTATATAATCAATTTTTACCGATAGTACTCCTGCCTGCAGATCGTCTAACCTTGAGTTAAAGCCGAAGGTGTGGACATTTCTTTTTAGAGATCCGTGATTTCTGAGTCTACGCACTTCTTTGTCTACTGTGGGACTATTTGTTACTACTGCTCCCCCGTCTCCAAAGCAGCCTAAATTTTTCTGTATGATAAAAGATATTGTCATAGCATCAGATAGCTCAGCTTGTCTAAATCCATTTCCATGTCCGTCTATTGATTGGGCATTGTCCTCTACTAGCTTTAAGTCATGTCTTTTAGCAATTTCAGCTATGGTTTTCATATCTGCAGTATGGCCGTAGAGGTGTACAGGGATTACTGCCTTTGTTTTATCTGTTATTGCAGCCTCTAGAGCATTGGGGTCGATACACTTTGTTTTTGGATCGCAGTCAACAAGTACTGCCTTTGCCCCTACTATCCATATAGCCTCAGCTGTTGCAAAGAAGGTATTGGCAGGTATTATTACCTCATCACCTTTTCCTATTCCAAGTGCTAAAAGGGAGAGCCATATTGCATCCGTACCATTGCCTACTCCTATTGCATATTTAGTGTCTGCATACTTTGCCAGTTTTTCTTCAAACTTAGAAAGCATTGGCCCCATTACATAACTACCGCTTTCAAGTACCTGGAAGATATTTTTATCTATCTCATCTTTTACATTATGGTATTGCCGCACATGTCCGTAAAATCCTACTTGCATTTTAAGGTTCCTTTCATTAATTATTTTTTAATCTGAATATCCCATAAATCCCTATAATTATATATTTTTTGATCAATCCATATGTTTCCTAAGAAATTTATCTACTATTTTGCCACTCATCGATAAAAATCTTGACATTATTCATACTTTTTTCAGAATCTATTGTGATATTGTCAATAGGAGACAATACAAATCCTGTAGGTCCAAGTATCTTCATAGCTTCTTTTACTGCAATACGTATCTCTTCTTCAGTTCCCTGTTCTACGGTTGCCGCACCCGATACTCCTCCCCATAAACATATTTTATCTCTTAATCTATCCTTTAATTCCCCCATATCGGTCATTACTCCTTGAACAGGATCAACACCTATTAAAACATCAATTCCAGCATCCACATAATAGTCAGCCATAGGTGCAGTTCCACTGGTACATATATATCCAAATTTTGCATTATAGCTATGGGCCAGATCAGCTTCCTTTTTTAGGGTTGGTAATACATATTCTTTAAAAAAATCAGGCATTACGAATTGGCAACCCTCATACCAGGCCCTTCGAATATATAGGTCAACTCCTCCTGAGAGAACAATTTCCATTCTTTTTAAGTTCCATTCATGGATTATTTTGATAAGCTTATAAACTAAATCCTGATTCTCCATCATTGAAATCATTAAATTCTGCATTCCGCATAACCAGTTTGCCATATCCATGCCTACACCCCAGCCACCAACCAGCAATAAGTCATTGTCTTTTGCAAAAATCAGTGCTTTTTTCGATTCTTCTTTAAATTTTTCTATATCCTCCTCTGTTGGCGGAATTAACATATATTGAAGTGCATCCAGATCACTAGTTTTAGTTATTAATGGTTTTAGAGACCTTGCAACTTGAAAATCATCCACAAATGGAATGTGGTCCCCGTGGGGCCAATCACCTGATAGCTGTACCTTTGTTGTTAGCTTTCCGGCCGGTGTTATATATTCCTTATGTAATATATCAAAACCTTCTTTTGATGATTCCCGCCATTCCTTCATTTCTACCGCGGTATCAAATCTGACAGGAAGACCTCTCAGCTCTGGATGATCGATTCTTTCAGGTCTCGGAGCTGAAGGAATAAAAAGCATCGGATCCAGCCCCATTTCTTTTTCAACCAGAGTAAGTTTATACATATCCTCATTACATCTTCTTCTCATTGCAGTAAAACTCATAAAACAACATGGACAATAATCTACATCCTCCAGGTTAATTGCTGATATAAGTCGAGTTCTGCTGGTCATTTTTCCCATCTGCTTAAAATCCTTTCACGTGCCAATAATTTTTTAATTACCTTTTATTAGTATTATACCTATAAATAGAATATTGTCAATATTCTCCTAAGTATTTTTAATAGATTAACTCCCCTATAGCATGCTTGCCGACTATTTATCCAAAATAGTTACCACCTCTCTGCTTCACTATTAGGATAAAACAGAACGTTCTTAAACATAGTGGTATCTCTTCCATTTAAAACAAATTCGATAAGTTCACATATTTCGAGAGGATTGATTAGGTACTTTTTATTTTGATCATAATTCATTCTATCCCACCAAGTAGTGTCTATCCCACCAGGGCAAATAGTAGTTACCTTTATATTGTAATCTATGAGATGTTTTCTAATAGAATCACTGAATCCATTGACACCAAATTTAGATGCAGTGTATATGCTGTCGATCTTTGCACCAAAAGTACCTGCAATTGATGAGATATTTATAATATGGCCCTTTTTTTCTTTCATCATAATTGGAGTTACATGCCTGGTAAAATATATAAGTCCATTTAGATTTACATTAATCGTGGAATCAATATCTTGCCGAGTTGTTTTTTCAAATGGTTTTTGTACACCTGTACCTGCATTATTTACCAGGATATCAATTTTATTCCATTTCTTTACGACATTATTGACCATTTCATTTATACCTTCAAAATCCGTAACGTCCAAAGGAAACGTTAAAATCTTTTTGTTTTTCTTCTCAATATCCTTTTTCAGAATTAGAAGATCTTTCTCGCTTCTGGCAATGGCAACAATATTTACATCCAGTGTAGCTAAATATAGACATAATTCCCTTCCAAGCCCCCTGCTTGCACCAGTTATTATAGCAACTTTACCTTTTAAGTCTTTTTGTTGAGTAGACATCTTTTAAATCCTTTCTATTAAATTATTAATGTCCCTCTCAGAACCGTACGTGAGGATTTCCCTCATACGGCTCCTCAGTAATACATTCCCACTTGCGGGGACAAGGTGTACGTCAAGTGATATATCTTTGGTTTCGGCAGTGGATTGTATTCTAGAAATCTTCTGTATTGTACCCAATTATAGCTCTTTTTCTGACTTCTTCTGTTTATCCACTTATACGCCAATCTTATGGCTAAGGTATGAAATCTTCTTAGCTCTCTGTAGTTGCCACTTATACCATAGTAGCGATAATGACCCATAAGCTTAATACCAAATATTTCCACCATGATTTTAGCTTAACCAGATTCCTGACCTTCTTTAGCCAGATATTAACATCTATTATCTTCTGTCTGAATTTGGTCTTTGCTGTCTTACGTCCCAATTTGAATTTGCCCTTTCTTGTCCTGTCGCAGTAATGGGTAAATCCCAGAAAATCAAATACTTTTGGTTTTGTGCCTCCTTCCTGTGCCTTTTGCCATACATATCTTCCAAAAGCGATTGTCTGCGATTTCTCCTTATTTACTTTCAGTCCAAACTTTGCAAATCTGTCTCTTAGCATACTGCCAAATGCTTTTGCCTCACTTCCGCTTTGAAATGCTATAATAAAGTCATCGCAGTAGCGGACTAAAGCTGTATATCCTTTAAACCCCTTTGCTACTACTTTTACAAACCAGAGGTCGAGGATAAAGTGAAGGTATATATTTGCAAGAAGAGGACTTAAGATACTGCCCTGCGGAGTGCCTCTGTCCTGTCTTATATATTTACCTTCCTCTACTATACCTGCTTTTAGCATGCGTGAGATTATTGCAAGAATGGCATTGTCTGCGATTCTTTGCTTCAGGCACTTTGTAAGCCATTTATGGTCCACTGTCTCAAAGAACTTTTCTATGTCTGTGTCCACAATATAGTTTACCGGTTTTGTCATTACTACCTTATCTAATGTGTTTAAGGCACTGTGACAACTCTTTTTGGGACGGAATCCAAAAGATACATCGATAAAGTCAACCTCAAAGATTGCCTCAAGGATTTTAGTTATGGCCATCTGCACTATCTTATCTTCTACAGTTGGTATTCCAAGCGGTCTCATTTTGCCTCCGGCTTTGGGAATATATGTCCTTCTTGCCGGTTTAGGCATATAGCTTCTCGCCTTTAGCCTTACTACTAAATCCCTGATATTATCTTGTATGGCCAACCCATACTCCTGTACACTTACCCTGTCTATTCCTGAAGCTTTATCCCTTTTAAGCTCCCGATAACATCTTGTGAGAAAATCCGCGTCCAGCATGTGTGCAAGTGAGCTGAACCTGGCCTTTGGATTTTCTTTTGCCCGCAGGGTCAGGGAAGCAAGTTTTGTTCTCACCTTTGTCCCGGTTCTGTGTCCGGGAGATGTGTCCCTTGCTTCCCACGTATTAGCTGTTATCCCCTTCTCTCCGCCTGCTTTCACAGGTTTCACAGATACTACGGGATAATCCGACTGCCGATACATATTATGTGCTGTCTTGCCTTCTATAGGCTTGACAGTACAATCAGAGTGGGATTGTACCGGCTCTCCCGAGTTCATGATAAGTTCTGTTTTGTATCTCGCTGTCATCTTAGACCCCGCCGGGCTCTCATATCCTTGCCATATTGGCTATGAGAGTTCTGTCTGCTGCCAAATGCACAGCATCGACCACCGAAAGAATAGGAGATTTCGGGGCTTATAATGTTTGCTTTCGCTACGGCTCGATACATTTCTCCTCTTGGCTCCATCTAGTTTGTTACCTCCCTAAATGCAAGATTTGATACCGGGCTGGTGGCTAACCTTTGCCCGGATTGGAATTTCACCAATAAGAACTTATATGCTTTTCTCGGCGCACTCATTTGTTTTCCTTTCATTTATTTTTATCCTTAAATCTACCAATTGCAAACAGGATATTTACTGCTCCTTGGAAACCACTGATATATTAAATTTCTAAACCTTTTAAAGAATCAATATTAGTTTTATCATTTGCTAATATTTTCTTATTTACTACATTTATTGGCCTCTTGCCTTTTAATATTTCTAAAACACTTAAAGCAGTCTTATATTGTAAATCCTCCAGAGATGATTCAGAATAAAAGGAAGCATGAGGAGTTATTAAGACATTATCAAGTTTTATGAGTACATTATCTATCCCTGGCGGCTCTTCTTCAAGCACGTCTAGGGCTGCTCCGGAGATAT